>JBCCYD010000040.1:0-23576 GCA_039190385.1 Cyanobacteria bacterium P01_F01_bin.143
AGTACTTTTACTTTTCTTAAAAAGGATGATAAGTTCTTGTGATATACACAATATTATAACATATTAATAGATAATACATTTAAGATTTCTTAAGTACTCGTCAAAAATATTCTAATCTTTATTAGCTAATATTATTGATTATATTAACCTGTCTATTTTTATTTTCTTTGTCTAATTCGCTATAATCGTAACGGCAAAGCAAACGGCAAAAAATCATTTAGTAAATCCTTATAGCCCAAGTATAATAAGGATTTAAGGCCAATAAGCAAAGCGGCAAAATGCAAGAGTCAGTATCTTTAATCGAACCACTAATGCCACCATTAGGGAATAGAAAATTAGAGAACTTAGCATCAGAATTAATCGCAGCAGCAGCAGAATTAAATCAAAGTATACATCCGAAATTAAGACCTGAATTAGGCAAAATGGTGCGCTCAATGAATTGTTACTATAGCAATCTAATTGAGGGACATCGAACCCTCCCAACAGATATTGAAAAAGCTCTCAATAACAATTTTGTTGACGATGTCCGAACCAAAAATTTACAGTTAGAAGCGATCGCGCATATTAAAGTGCAGGAAAAAATCGATCTAGATTTAGCTCCAGGAACAGCCGTTTCAGAAGCAAGAATCCGTTGGTTACACCAAGAGTTTACTAGTCAATTACCTAGTTCTATGCTCAAAATCAGAAATAAAGAAGCAACTAGAATTATTGATTTAGTACCTGGGCAATATCGTGATGGAGATGTTATTGTCGGCAAGCATATCCCGATCTCTGCATCAGCTATCCCATCTTTCTTAGCTCGGTTTCAACAAGCTTATAATCCCAAACTATCTACTATCAATGCTGTTATTGCCACCGCAGCATCACATCATCGATTACTATGGATACATCCTTTCTACGATGGAAATGGTCGGGTAAGTCGTTTGTTTTCCCACGGTTATTTAAGAGAAATTGGCATAGGAAATAGTTTGTGGTCAGTTGCGAGGGGTTTATCTCGGAATATCGACGATTATAAAAAATTCTTAGCTTTAGCAGATTCTCCACGCTGGAATGATCTAGATGGGAGAGGCCATTTAACAACTAAAGGTTTGATAGAATTCTGTGATTTTTTTCTGAATATTTGCTTAGATCAAATACGGTTTATGTCTTCTTTAATTGAGCCAAATAAAATATTAAATCGTATGGAAATATATGTAGAAGAACAAATCAGAATGGGAAATTTGTTACCTAATTCTTCTTTATTATTAAAACAGCTTTGGTTAGAAGGAGAAATTGCGAAAAATCTTGTACCGCAGATTGTCGGATACAAAGAAAGACAAGCTCGTAATTTGCAAAACAAACTAATTCAATCTGGACTTATTGTCGCTGATTCGGTTCGCGCCCCCTTAAGGCTTAATTTCCCGATCGCAATTGCTGAACGCTATTTTCCTTCATTATTTTGAGACTTTTCAGGATTTTTAATAATCAATGATTAATAAAAAAAAATCAGAATTACTCGTAGAAATCTTCACTAATCAAACAACCATCAAGTTATCTTGGTTAATTATCAGTTTTGCGATCGCAATTAGACTAGTCCAATATATTTCTAATCGATCGCTTTGGGCTGATGAAGCAGTACTAGCACTAAATATCGTCAATCGATCCTATCCCGAATTAACTCAACCGTTAGATTACGATCAAGTTGCTCCAATTGGTTTTTTATGGATTGAGAAATTCTTGGTTAATCTTTTGGGAAATAATGAATTTGCCCTAAGACTATTTCCTTTAATAGCAGGTATTCTTAGTTTGTTTGTTTTTGCGATAGTTGCTCGTCGTTACTTAAATAAACTGGGTCGGATAATCGCAATTTTATTATTCTCTACTTTATCGCCTATTATTTACTACTCTACAGAAGTTAAACAATATTCTACTGATATTTTAATTAGCTTATTTCTCTGTTATTTGCTAGCTCCTTATAAAAGAGAAAAATTAACTAGCTCCCAAACAATCATTAAAAGTAGCTTAGTTGCCATATGTTTATGGTTTTCCCATCCAGCTATTTTTATTTTTGCAGCTATGGGATTAGTTAACCTATTTGATGATGTTATAAATAATAATACTGCTCAATTAAAACAAAAAGTAATTGTCTATACTAGTGGATTTTTAAGTTTTGCTATACTTTATTTTGGTTTTTTAAATCGAGCCAATGATAATCAAAATTTATTTAATTCTTGGAGCGATGCTTTTCCCAATCACCCATTAAATATTATTTGGTATTTTGATGCTTTTGGTAAATTCTTCTATAAACCTTTGGGGTTTGAATATTATAAGATTTTTGGTTTTACGATTAACTTAGACGCGATCGCGATCGCGTTATTTGTTTTTGGCTGTTTTTACTATTTTCGTAATAACAAAGTAATATTCTATACTTTACTATTTCCTCTACTAACAACCTTTATAGCAGCAGCGTTACATCTATATCCCTTTAGAAATCGTGTTGTTTTATTTCTGGTGCCTTTTTTTATTATCGCGATCGCCCAGGGGATTGTTTGGCTTTTTTCAAAAAAACTTCATCGCTTCATCAAAATTTTCTTAGCTTGTTTAATTATCCTAACTATCACCGCTCCTGTCGTTGAATCTAGTACCACTTATATCAAACCTCAACAAAGGGAAGAAATCAAAGAAGTCATTGAATATATTCAACAAAAAGAACAGCCATCGGATGTTTTATATATTTATCAAAGGGGAATTTATCAATTTCTGTATTATGCCGAAAGATATGGTTATCAACCAGAAGATTATATTTTAGGAGTAGAAGATCTAGATATTTATGATGGTAAGAAATTGTCTGAAGCAGAATTACAAAGATATAAAAATGATTTAAACAAATTACGTGGCAATTCTCGCGTTTGGTTACTATTTTCTCACGTCACTCGTAACACGGAATATCTGCCAATTAAAGCCTATCTTGATACTATTGGTACAGAAGTAGATTTATTCACAGCTAAAGGCGCATTTGTTCATTTGTATAATCTAGAATAAAGGAGTATTTGCTCCGACTTTCTCCCAAATTTTTATTTAAACCAATTTAAGGCTTTTCTGCAACAATCAAAACATATTGTGTGGGTAAAGCAATTTGTTGAGGATTGATGAATCCCACATCGGTAAGCCAAGATTCCACATCATCTCCAGCGCGATCGCTAGCACCAGGATCAAAGGCAATCTTCAGATACAAATCCATCATAATATCGTAGACACGATCGATTATTATAACTTATTTTTTAAGATTGCTTTACTTATGAGCATAGATAAAAGTAGTTTGTCCAATATGTTTGCGCAAATTTTCCCGACTTTCAAGATATTGCTTCATCCTGCCATCTGCGTTCATTTTCTTCACTCTTGTTAATGCTGTTGCTAATTCTTCCTCTGTTGCCAAAGACCAAGTAGAATCACCATCTCGATAAGCTTTTTTTAATGGGCCTTCCTTATCGAGATAATTATTACCTTGAAGTACCGCATCTACTGGTACGATCTGACCTCCCAGATAAAAACCTACTTCTTTGAATATTGAAATTATCGTTTCTAGAGAAGGAAAACGTTTGGTTACTCGATTCATGGCTTCTGGAATTAAATCGGCCCACCAAAAACCATCAATGAGTTGTTTATGGCTACAGGTGTTCAACTAGAATCTGTAATACAGCTTTCTCGTAAAAATAGCTGACCTTCTGGCTTTAACCATTGATAAATGTGCTCGATAATTTTACTGGCATCATTATCTTCTAAATACATCAGTAACCAATTAACAAAAACAAAATCAAAAGTTTCTTTAGGAAAAGATAGATTTATCGCATTTTCACATTGATAAATGATATTAGAATGGTTAGTATTATTTTCTTTATTTGCCTGAATAAAATTTTGGTTGAAATCAACCGCAGTGACCGACTTAGCTTGACCAGCAAAGTCAGTGGTGAAGCGTCCAATTCCTGCTCCCAATTCCAAAACTGTCTTGTCTGCTAAATTTGGTAGGCAACTTATAATCTGTTTCTTCTCATGATGATGTAGTTCCTCAGCTTCTGGATTGAGCATCATTCCATGAATATTAGCTTGTTGTTTTTGCCAATATGTTAGTGAATTTGTTACGCTCATCTTTTAAGATAACCTATTTAACAGCCTATAATAATAATGTCATTGCACAATAGATTAAGTAAAGGTTATGTAAAGATTAAAGTTGCTATCGGAAAAGAAAATTGGTTGAGGATAGTGATTTGCCCTATTTATTGACTTTTGTATCTTTGGCCTATCATAAAAACTTTAAAAACCCTAAGAGCCGCAGCAATGCGATCACGCAGTGTCAGGCTTCGGCTGATCGCAAAATAGAAGATAGACCTAAATTGTAAGACAAGGAAATAAGAGCTTAACTCACTGATCTTAACAAGTTTAGGAAATTTTAATAATTGTTACACTCCCATGATAAGATTGCTTTTGGTTTGGATTTGTACTAGGAAGCAGCAAAGCTTTGCCATTTCCGTATAAGTACTTACCAAAATATATATTGAAGAATGAGTCAGTCGCCGAGTGCTTTGTCTAATCAGTCCCTAGAAACTACACCAGAACAAGAAGAAGAAAAGACTCAACAAGGTCCAACTTCTAATGAGCAGGGAAATTCCATGGCAGTGTACTACGAATTGCAACGAAAGTTGTACATTTATACTCTGACTTTGATGGGAATACTAATTATTCCTGTTTGGTACTTTTTCTCCCTCAACATAGCTCTCAACTATGTCTTAGGAGCAATTACTAGTGTAGTTTATTTGCGATTCTTAGCCAAAGATGTTGAACGCCTAGGTCAATATCAACAGCGTCTCGGAGTAAAGGGGCTAGGAATTTTTATAGTCCTGATTTTGGTAGCAAGCAAGTTACCTCAATTACACGTTCTTCCTGTATTTCTGGGATTTCTCACCTACAAAGGGGCAATCATTTTTTACATGTTGCAAGCTGTGTTTTTGCCGAATAAGGAATTACCACAGTAGCTCTTTGGAAAAATTAGGTGATCGCAAAAAAGTTTCAGAAGCTTAATTTAATTTAACGTTTTTCTCAGTCTAGGCGCATGGAAACTCTAGGTAGTTTAACTCTAGTAAATTCATATATCTTTGCCGAATTAGAAGTTGGCGAACATTTCCTGTGGAAAATAGGCAATATTACAGTTCATGGACAAGTTTTTCTCGTCTCTTGGTTCGTAATCGCCTTATTGGTAATTGCGTCTCTTTTGGCAACTGTTAACTCCCAACGAATTCCTACTGGCTTCCAGAATTTTATGGAATATGCCCTAGAATTCATTCGGGATTTAGCCAAAAGTCAGTTAGGAGAAAAAGACTATCGTCCTTGGGTGCCCTTTATTGGCACACTGTTTTTGTTTATTTTTGTGTCAAATTGGGGAGGCGCTCTGATTCCTTGGGGAGTAATCGAACTTCCTTCTGGTGAATTGGCAGCTCCCACAAATGACATCAACACAACAGTTGCTTTGGCATTGCTTACTTCTCTAGCTTACTTTTATGCTGGTTTAAGTAAAAAGGGTTTAGGTTATTTCGGTAACTATGTCCAACCGGTCGCCTTTTTATTGCCAATCAAGGTTTTAGAAGATTTCACTAAACCTCTTTCCCTAAGTTTTCGTCTTTTTGGTAACATTCTCGCAGATGAATTGGTAGTTGGCGTACTAGTATTACTAGTCCCTATTTTGATACCTTTACCAATCATGGCGTTAGGGTTACTTACCAGTGCTGTTCAAGCCTTAGTATTTGCTACCTTAGCTGGTGCCTATATCCACGAGGCAATTGAAGAGCATGGTGAAGAGGAACCTGGGTAACATTTAAAATCCTCAGTTTTGTCGTAATTGCCAAGATTAATCGAATGTAGTGACATATCCACAACATGATTTAATCTCTCGCAGGTTGAGAAGAATGATTATTCACCTCAACCACTCAAACTTTTTTTGTTTAACGTTTCTGTAATTTGTAAATTTAAGGTAGGAAAGAACATCATGGATATTCAGTCTGCTTCTGTTATCGCTGCTGGTTTGGCTATTGGTTTAGCTGCTATTGGACCTGGTGTAGGTCAAGGTACTGCATCTAACGCTGCTATTGGTGGTATTGCTCGTCAGCCCGAAGCTGAAGGCAAAATTCGTGCCACTTTACTATTAACTTTGGCATTCATGGAATCCCTGACTATTTATGGTTTGGTTGTTGCCCTAGTATTACTATTTGCTAACCCCTTTGCCTAATAGCTTAGTAATCTGATAGAGGCTGCCTGAATTAGGTTTTAGGGGATAGGGGTTAGGTTGTAGGTTGAATTTCCCTAACACCTAAAACCCAACACCTAAAACCTTCGGAGCGAAGCGACGTCAAGGTGGTCTCTATACTTGTTTAGTTAGCCCATAAAAAGTACCAAATAAAAAATGTTTGATTTTGATGCAACATTGCCGTTGATGGCAATACAGTTTCTGTTCTTAACATGGCTACTGAACCAGGTTTTCTATAAGCCATTAACCAAGGTACTAGATGAGCGGGAAGAATATGTTCGTAACAATGAAACGAATGCCCGCAAGCAATTATCTGAAACTAAGGAATTGGCTAAGCAGTATGAGCAACAACTAGCCGAGGCTCGCAAGAAATCTCAGGAAGTTCTCCAGAGCGCGCAAGCAGATGCAAAAAAGATTACTGCTCAGAAAATAGCTGAAGCTCAGCAAGAGGTTCAAGCCCAAAAAGCTCAGGTAGCAAAGGAGTTACAAGAGCAAAAGGATGCAGCTATGGCAGCCTTAGAACAACAAGTAGATTCTTTATCTCACCAAATTCTAGAAAAACTTCTAGGACCAGAATTGGTTCGATAATTTAGAACCATTAACCATTAATAATTTTAAAATTCACAAATACAAACTATGGTGGATTTATTTTTTTTAGCAGAAGCTCATTCAGAAGCTGAGGGTGGTTTTGGTTTCAATCTAGATATTCTAGGGACAAACCTAATCAACCTCACGCTCTTAGTTGGCATCTTGGTTTACTACGGCAAAGGGCTTATTAGCAATATACTAACCGAGCGCAACGCCAAGATAGCCGAACAAATTCAAGAAGCAGAAAAAAAACAGCAAGCTGCGGCTGCTGGTTTAAAAGAACAACAACAAAAATTAGCCGAAGCGGAAAAGACGGCCGAGAAAATCCGTCAAGATGCCGAGGCAAATGCTGAGAAAACGAAACAAGCAATCTTAGCTCAGGGAGAAAAAGAGGTAGAACGCCTCAAGGCCACAGCAGTAGCTGATCTCAACTCCGAACAAGCTAGGGTAATTGCTGAGTTAAGACAGCGGGTTACAGCTTTGGCGATTAAGCAGGTGGAATCTCAACTTCCCAACATGCTCAATGACGAAGTCCAAAACCAATTAATTGATAGTAGCATTGCTCGATTGGGAGGTTAACAAAGATGAGTGGAGCATTACTCAGCAGAGAAATTGCTGAACCCTATGCTCAGGCGTTAATGTCTGTGGCGTCGGCGAATAACCTCACCGAAATTTTTGGCGAAAGTTTTCGTGGCCTGGAGAGTTTACTAGAACAATCCCAGGATTTTCGTGATTTTGTGATGAATCCTGTAATCAAGGAAGAGTCGAAAAAAGCAGTGCTACGCCAGGTAATGGGTAATGATACTAACCCTTACTTGATTAATTTTTTGATGCTGCTAGTAGATAAAAGACGAATTATCTTTTTAGAACAAATTGCTGGTCAATATTTAGAATTGCTCAGAAAGTTGAATCAAACTGTGCTGGCAGAAGTTACGGCTTCTAAAGAACTCAGCGAGGCTCAATCTCAAGCGATTATTGACCAAGTAAAATCGATGAGTGATGCTCGGGATGTAGAAATTAAGACCAGCATTAACCCCGATATTATTGGTGGTGTCATTATTAAAGTTGGCTCTCAGGTAGTTGATGCAAGTCTTCGTGGACAATTGCGTCGCATTAGTATCAACCTGGGTAGTTAGGCAATCTTGACTGGTGCGAAGATTAATTAATTGATAACTAATAAGTAACAACAAAGAAGGGATATGGTAAGCATTAGACCTGACGAGATTAGTAATATTATTCGTCAACAAATCGAATCCTACGAGCAGGATGTTCAAGTTTCTAACGTAGGTACAGTTCTTCAAGTAGGTGATGGTATCGCTCGGATCTATGGATTGGAGCAAGCTATGGCAGGAGAACTATTAGACTTTGAAGATGGCACTGTTGGTATCGCTCTCAATCTGGAAGAAGATAATGTGGGTGCGGTACTTATGGGTGACGGTCGGGAGATCCAAGAAGGCAGTACAGTTAAAGCTACTGGTAAAATTGCTTCGATTCCCGTAGGGGATGCCATGGTTGGTCGCGTTGTCGATGCTTTGGGTCGTCCCATTGATGGTAAAGGAGATATTGCATCTAGCGAAACTCGTTTGCTTGAATCTATGGCACCAGGGATTATCGCTCGTAAGTCTGTATGTGAGCCTCTGCAAACTGGTATTACAGCGATTGATGCGATGATTCCTGTGGGTCGTGGTCAACGAGAATTGATCATTGGCGATCGCCAAACTGGGAAGACTGCCGTAGCAGTGGATACGATCATCAACCAAAAGTCGGAAGATGTAATTTGCGTTTATGTTGCGATCGGTCAAAAGGCTTCTACTGTAGCTCAGGTTGTCGATACTTTGACCGAAAAAGGTGCAATGGACTATACCATTGTGGTTGCTGCTAATGCTAATGATCCTGCGACTTTACAGTATTTGGCTCCTTACACTGGTGCTACTTTAGCTGAGTACTTTATGTACAATGGTAAAGCGACTTTGGTAATCTATGATGATTTGTCCAAACAGGCTCAAGCTTACCGTCAGATGTCTTTGTTGTTGCGTCGTCCACCAGGTCGTGAAGCTTATCCTGGAGACGTATTCTATCTTCACTCTCGTCTACTCGAAAGAGCGGCCAAACTCAGTGATGAATTGGGTGGTGGTAGTATGACAGCTTTACCGATCATTGAAACTCAAGCTGGTGACGTATCTGCCTATATTCCAACAAACGTAATTTCGATTACTGACGGTCAAATCTTCCTATCTTCTGATTTGTTTAATGCTGGTTTCCGTCCTGCAATTAATGCTGGTATTTCTGTATCCCGTGTGGGTTCTGCGGCGCAAACTAAGGCGATGAAACAAGTTGCCGGTAAATTGAAACTAGAATTGGCTCAGTTTGCTGAGTTGGAAGCTTTCGCTCAGTTTGCTTCTGATTTGGATGCAGCGACTCAAAACCAATTAGCGCGAGGTCAACGCTTACGTCAAATCTTGAAACAGCCTCAGAATTCTCCTCTTTCTGTAGCGGAACAAGTAGCGTTAACTTATGCTGGTTTGAATGGGTATATTGACGATATTCCCGTAGAAAAAGCAACTGATTTTGCTCAGGGATTATGTGAATATCTTGGTACTAGCAAAGCGAAATACGGAGATACTATTGCTTCTGAGAAGAAACTTACTGATGAAGCAGAAGGTCTTCTTAAAGACGCGATCGCTGAGTATAAACAAGCCTTCTCAGCTTAACAGTTATCAGTTAACAGTTATCAGTTAATAGTTATCAGTTAACAGTTATTAGTCAACACTTTTGACTTTTGACTTTTGACTTTACCATCGGGTGCTGATAACTGAATTTAAACATCAGCTCATACAAAAATGCCTAATCTAAAAGCTATTCGCGATCGCATTCAGTCGGTCAAAAATACAAAAAAAATTACGGAAGCGATGCGCTTAGTAGCAGCTGCTAAAGTGCGTCGTGCCCAAGAACAAGTTAATGCTACTCGTCCTTTTGCTGATAGTCTAGCCGAAGTGCTCTATAGTCTCCAAGCCAGACTTAGCTTTGAGGATGTTGACTTACCATTATTCCAACAAAGAGAAGTTAAGACTGTAGGATTAGTGGTTATCTCTGCTGATCGCGGTTTATGTGGTGGTTATAATGCCAATATTATCCGTCGTGCAGAAAACCGAGCCAAAGAACTTACAGCCGCAGGAATTGATCATAAGTTTGTTTTGATCGGACGCAAAGCGATTCAATATTGTGAGAATCGGAATGCTCCTATTGACAAAACCTATGACGGTTTAGAGCAAATTCCTAATTCGGCAGAAGCTTCTGCGATCGGTGATGAGATTTTATCTCTGTTCCTCTCGGAGACTGTCGATCGCGTAGAACTTATCTACACTAAATTTGTTTCTCTGATTAGTTCTCGTCCTGTAATTCAGACTCTACTTCCCCTAACTGCTCAAGGTTTGGAAGTTAAAGACGATGAAATTTTCCGTTTAACTACTCGTGGGGGTAACTTCTCGGTAGAACGGGAACCCGTGGAAACTGAAGTAGAATCTTTGCCTCAATATACAATTTTTGAACAAGATCCCGTACAGATTCTGGATGCTTTGTTACCTTTGTATCTCAACAATCAATTATTACGTGCTTTGCAAGAGTCGGCAGCTAGTGAATTAGCCGCACGAATGACTGCAATGAATAATGCCAGTGATAATGCTTCTGAGTTAATGAAAACTTTGACTCTGTCTTATAACAAAGCAAGACAAGCTGCTATTACCCAGGAATTACTTGAAGTGGTTGCTGGTGCTAATGCGCTTTAGAAAGTTTAGAATTAGATTTTTTTATAACGTCTAGATTAAATTCTAGGCGTTTTTAATTTTAGATTAGTCCTGCTTAGATGCAAGATTTTATGATGGAAATTTGACTTTTCATCCCCTACATATAAAAAACAGGATTTAACCACATCAAAACTTCTGAGCGCAGACTCATCAACTCTCCCGAAAAACCTTGCTTTAACCATTGCGCGATCGCATCAAAAGGAGAAAATACATCCCCCGTATCCCATTCAAAATCCTGACTCAAAGGAGTTAAATGATTCCCCTTCAGAGTCCGCAAAACAACAGTATTAGGAAAAGATTTCTGTAAAATTAATTCTAAATTATTCGTCTGATCTATCGTGTCATTCCGAAACTTAATCAAGAGATTGCGAGCTATTTTATATTCTTGAATAATTAGATTTTTAGTCTCTTCAGGAGAAGGCTTAAACTCAAGATCCAAAGCTTCCGTTACTGGTATTTGCTCACCAAAAGGAATCGCCCGAGCAGCAGGATAATTATTAAAAGAAATTAGAATATTGCCTGCTCTTTCCACATGAAACAGACTACCAATAAGTAAATGTAACTTACAACCCATACTATGACCGATGCCATAAATTGGCAGATAACGTTTACCTAAAGAGTCCATCGCTTGCAGGCGATCGCAAATATTCTCGAACCGATTCAGTACCTCCTTGGCAATGGTTAAATGATCGAAAGTATTCAAAAAAGGTGTAGCAACGATCGCAAATCCCGCTTCGCCAATCTGTTCGAGAAAAGATCTATAAGATAGCTGCGGTGCAGTAGCTACAAAAGCACCACCAAGAAAATGGACTATCCCGACAATCTCTTGTGGGGGAAGATATACCGAACCGCCAGAAAATTCTCGCCAAGACATAAATCAGTTATCAGTCATCAGTTAACAGTTATCAGTTTACTTTTTTTAGTAAATGGGGATCAAGACTGTATCTCTTCGTTAGAATAAGTCAATAAGAGAATTGAGAGAAAAATTATCGAAACTATTTACGGTACTTATAAAGGGCTAAAGAAAAATCAGATCAAACAGCTCAAGAAACTTTATCATCAAAAGCTGCCTGTAGATCGTCTAACTACTGCGGACTTTGCGCAACGATTAGCTGCGATCGCGACAGAACTCGGGCAACCAATCTGTACTTATTTCAACCGAAGAGGTCAAGTAATCCGCGTCGGTGTCGGTACACCCAATCAGACCAAAATCCCACCCCTAGAGCTACCCCGTTATGGTGCAGAAAGATTATGCGGAATTCGCTGTATTGCCACCCAAATGGAAGCTCATCCCCCCAAGGAATCGAGCTTAACCGCCATGATTCGACAAAGACTTGATGCTCTTGTCGTCCTCACCCTTACAGGCTCGGGGAAAGAAAGAAGAGGTGGTGGTGCCACAGGATATATTCAAGATACCTATCTAGCCCATTTATTACCCCAACCAGATCTAGACTTGGAGACTCAGGAATATTGGTCAATTTCTGAACCAATGAGTTTAGAATTTCTCAGTAGCCAAGATTTTCTCGATTTAGTTGAAGGGTTAGAGGCCGAATTTGAACGAGAATATGTGGCCCAAGAAGTTGAAGAAGGTCATGATCGCGTGATTATCGTTGGACTCCAAACTGATAAAACTACTAATGCAGAACTAGCAGAAAGCTTAGCTGAATTAGCCAGACTCGTAGATACCGCTGGTGGCGTAGTTTTACAGACTATTACCCAAAAGCGATCGCGTCCCCATCCGCAAACCTTAGTCGGTGCTGGGAAAGTCCAAGAAATTGCCCTAAGAATTCAAACTACAGGCGCAACTCTCGTAGTCTTTGATCGCGATCTTTCCCCTGCCCAAGGACGAAATCTCGAAAGTCAATTTGGCATCAGAGTTGTAGATCGCACTGAAGTAATTTTAGATATCTTTGCTCAACGCGCCCAATCTCGTGCCGGGAAATTACAAGTCGAACTAGCGCAACTCGAATACATGTTACCTCGCCTGGTAGGAAGAGGACAAGCCATGTCGCGTCTAGGTGGTGGTATCGGTACTAGAGGGCCTGGAGAAACCAAACTAGAAACTGAACGTCGGAGTATTCAAAAGAAAATCACTCATTTACAGCGAGATGTGAACCAACTACAAGCTCATCGCTCCCGTTTGCGTAAACAACGCCAAAAACAAGATATCGCTACTGTCGCGATCGTTGGTTATACCAATGCGGGAAAATCTACGCTGATTAATGCTCTCACCAATTCCGATGTTTATGCCGCAGATCGTCTGTTTGCCACCCTAGACCCCACAACTCGCCGCTTATCTATTCCCGATCCGGTCACTGGCAAACCTTGTAATATTCTGCTCACAGATACTGTAGGTTTTATTCAAGAATTACCACCATCTTTGGTCGATGCTTTCCGTGCCACCTTAGAAGAAGTAACAGAAGCCGATACTTTACTCCATGTGGTGGATTTATCCCATCCTTCTTGGCAAAATCAAATTCGTTCAGTAATGAAGATTTTACAGGAAATGCCTTTGGCGGTTGGCCCGATGTTATTAGTATTTAATAAATTAGATCAAGTTGATAGTGAAACTCTCGAAAAAGCCAAGGAAGAATATCCTTTAGCTCTATTTATTGCGGCGAAAGAACGTCTTGGGTTAGCAACTTTGCGAGAAAAATTGAGAGAGTTAATAACAAATTATTAGAATTTGATCTTAATCTTTAAAATCAGGGATTATGATGTTGAGACTTTCTTTCGCTGCTGCACGAACTATACGATTGCCATCTTGAGCGAGTTGTTTTAAGGTATCTGTTGGGGTTTTAGGATTTTGAGCGATCGCATATCTTTCTAACCAAGATATCGAATTGCTATTTTCAGCCAGGACAGAACTTTCTGCGTAATCACTGAGGAAAAGTACAAAGCGCAGATAAGATGGAGCCTCAGATTTAGCAATGTTTTTAAAAATATTTTCTCTGATTTTTAGATTGCATCTAGGGTTTTTTACGGCTTGATAATAAGCACTACCTTCTTTATCCCTAGCTAGTACTTTTAAAATCTCTATCGGCGTATTAGGATTGTTTGCTACAGAAGAACGAACTCGTCTAATTTCATCCTTAGCTAGTTGTTTAAGAAGATGAGATGGTAGATTCTCTTTGTTTGCTACAGCTGCACGGACCATACTATCTTGATCTTGAGCAAGCTGTTCCAAAATTTCTGGAGGTGTTTTAGAATTGCTGGCTAAAGCCATTCTAAAAGATTTATCTTTAAATATTTTTTGAGGAACAAACTCTATAAAATAGCTTAAAAAATCAAAATCCAATTTTCCTAAAAAATTAAAATAATGAATCTGATACTTAGCATTTTGCTCTGCGGCTTCGTGCCAACCGTGACTCATTTCTCCTGCAACAACTACATGCATTGCTAACGCCTCTACTACCATTTGTCTTTGATAACCTTTCTGGGCATAGTTCAAAAGGAAGGGAGGAATATCCGCTATTTGCAATAGGGCATGTAAAGTATAAAAGGGAATATTTTTAACAGAATCAGGATTTTCTAGATATAAAAGCTGAAAAGTTGGATTATTTAATAACTCTTGCGGAAAATAATGTACGCCTAACTTGAAAAGCGTTTCTACCGGAGTATTCGGATTGCTAATAACAGCTTTTCTAATGGTCTTACTTTTCCTATTAATTAACTCTGCGAGTAACTCTGGAGGTGCTGAAACATTACTTGCTACTATCTGCGCTAGCTTATCATTTAATGCAGCTAATTCCTTTAGGCGATCGCCTGATGTATTTTCCGATCTTGCCTCTTTACTCAGAGCAATATTGTTTTGTTTGTCCATTGAAATATTTAGTGACAATCAAAATTCTCATCTCGTTGAGCGACAATTCGAGCGGGAATACCAACCACTGTAGAATTTACTGGCACATCTTTAAGCACCACCGTCGCAGCTCCTACACGAGCATTACTGCCGATCTTGATATTCCCCAGGACTTTTGCTCCCGCACCAACAGTAACATTACAACCTAAAGTTGGATGACGCTTACCCTGCTCTTTCCCTGTGCCTCCTAAAGTCACACCTTGATAGAGCAAACAATTATTGCCAATTACTGCCGTTTCCCCAATCACAACCCCCATGCCGTGATCAATAAAAACTCTCCGACCAATCTTTGCTCCAGGATGAATTTCAATTCCTGTTAAAAAGCGAGCGAGATGGGAAATAAAACGCGGGAAGAAAACAATATCCAACTCATGCAACCAATGGGCTAAACGATATAAAAGAATCGCTTGAATCCCAGGATAACAAAGTAATACTTCTAACCAATGACGAGCTGCGGGATCTCGCTCAAAAGCGATCTCGTAATCTTCAAAAATAGTTTGACCAATTGTTTTAAGACTGAGCCAGCGATCTCGAAGAGATCCGCTTTGCGGGACACGAGAAGAATTAGCGAAATTGTTCAATCTGTTGTAGGAAGTCATAATTAAGCTCAATAATAAATATTATTTACTAGCAGTTTGAGAAACTAAAATAGTTTGATTTAAAGAGTTGGGTTTGATTTCGTCTTCTTGCGAACCAACACTAGCAGCGGCAATAATAAATAGAGAAAGCGATATCGTAATCAAATCAATGAAGCGTTTCATAAGATTTTCTCCTGAATTTATGAAGTAGCTTAAAACTTTGAACAGACTAGTCTGTCCATAGCAAAACAAAAAAAATTAATCTAATAATTGAATCACAGCATCTTTACTAGCCTTAATTGGCCAGATATCCCGATGAACGCGACTTTCAATTGAAGCTGCTTCAAAAAGTAAATAAACAGCAGTTGCTTTAATTTGAGCTGACTCGGTTGAAATATCTTCTGTCAGAGCATCTTTGACTAGTTGCTCAACATAGAGCCGGAAATCAGTTTTAAATTGAGCAATTAGCTGACGAGCTTGGCATTCTGAGTCGGAAAACTCAACCGCTATGTTCATAAAGGAACAACCCCGACATTCAGACTGTTGAGCAATTTCGGCTAAAAAATCAAATAAAGCCAATATTTTTGTCTTGGGTTCGGAGGATTGCTTTTCTAGCTGCCGTAATTTCTGAAAAAACTCGATGTTATGAGCTTCTATATATTTCAACACTAATGCCTCTTTCGAGGGGAAATGCTGATAGAAACTAGCTTTAGCAACCTTGGCTTCAGCAATAATTTGGTTAATTCCCGTTGCCAAATAACCCTGCTCATAAAATAAACGATCAACAGTTTTGAGTATCCGTTCCTTTGGGGTTGGTTTTTTTATAACTTTTTCCATAATTTAAATATAGAACAGACAAGTCTGTCTGTCAAGCAAAAGATCTAAATTTTCAGCATTGCTTGCTAATGGTCAATGGTCAATGTTTAATGACCCAAGCAATCCTTGAGGGAATAAGCAACTTGCTGTTGTTCTTCAAAAGTGATTCCAGGAAACATCGGTAAAGATAAGACTTCTTGAGCTGCTTTTTCTGTCTGGGGCAAGGTTCCTGGTTTGTAACCTAAATCTTGATAAACAGGTTGTAAATGCAGAGGTAAAGGATAATAAACCATAGAAATCACCCCTTGTTGTTGCAATTTACTGCGTAGAAGATCACGAGTAATTTGAGAGTCGCGGGGTTGAATGCGAATTGTGTATTGATTCCAGACTGCGACTCCGCCGTCGACTTCTTGAGGCAATTTAATATCCGGAATATTTGCTAATAGTTTGTGATAATTGGCCGCTGCTATACTTCGTTGTTCGTTCCAAGTATCGAGATAACGCAGCTTAATATCTAATATCGTAGCTTGAATGCTATCAAGGCGACTATTTAGTCCTGTTAAATCATGACGATAGGTAACTTTTGCGCCCGTTTCTCGGACTAAACCATGTTCGCGTAATAATTTGATTTTTTTTGCGATCGCGTCATCATTAGTTGTCACCGCACCACCATCACCACAACCTCCCAGGTTTTTGGTGGGAAAGAAACTAAAACAACCGACTGCGCCGATGTTCCCTACTTTGGTGCCGTGCCAAGATGCTCCTGTTGCCTGGGCGCAATCTTCAATAAGGGGAATATTATGCTGATTCGCGATCTCGGATAGCTCAGTCATATTTACAGGTTGACCAAATAAATGAACCACAATGATGGCTTTGGTTCGTTCGGTAATTGCTGCGGCAACTTGCTGAAGATCAAAATTAAACCCATCAGCTTCAATATCGACAAAGACAGGTTTTGCGCCGACTCGTACGATTACTTCACTAGTGGCGATAAAAGTAAACGCTGTGGTGATAACCTCATCCCCTGCTCCCACATTCAAAGCTCTTAATGCCATATAAAGAGCATCTGTACCCGAATTGCAACCGATGCCATAATTTGCACCCATGTATTCGGCAAAGTTCTGTTCAAAACCTGTAACTGCGGGGCCACCAATATATCTACCGGAGCGCAGAACTTCTATGACCTGGGATTCTACCTCTTGGCTGATAACTTTATGCTGTCTAGTTAAATCGACAGGGGGAATATTGTTCACTCGTTTGTACCAAAAATTAACACCAGATTAGCTTGATAGCTCTTGATCGGGGGAGATGCCAAAATAACATCATTTGAATATATCAGTTTTCGCTTTTCTCGTGGGAAAAAATTAAAATTTTAAAAATCGATATAAATACTCAGTAAGTTATGCAAGCTTAACATAACCTTAAATCAAGAGAAATTTGTGGACTATTTAGTTAAATTCAATACATTTTTGTAAAGTTTACAGATTTAGATCAGATTGAGGTGTGGTAATTCTGTAACGGAGACAACAAAATCCTCAGAATCCATTTTTATAGGATGATTCGAGGCTAGTACAAAGAATATTTAAGGAGTGATATTGATGCCTGAGACTTCTCAAGAAGTCTTGAAAATGATTCAAGACCAAAATATAGAACTAATTGATCTTAAATTTGTAGATTTATTTGGTATCTGGCAACATTGTACATTTCATCGCAGCCTCATTGATGAAGATACTTTTACCGATGGTGTAGCTTTTGACGGTTCTAGTATTCGTGGTTGGAAAGCAATCAATGCTTCCGACATGGCAATGGTACCTGACCCAAAAACTGC
Organism: Cyanobacteria bacterium P01_F01_bin.143; assembly: GCA_039190385.1. Taxonomy (GTDB): domain Bacteria; phylum Cyanobacteriota; class Cyanobacteriia; order Cyanobacteriales; family Xenococcaceae; genus Xenococcus. The sequence continues at coordinate 17,750 of JBCCYD010000040.1, forward strand.
TTGGATCGATCCTTTCATGGAAATACCAACTCTAAGTATGATCTGTTCGATCAAAGAACCTCGCACAGGTCAATGGTATGGTCGCGATCCTCGTTCTCTAGCTCAAAAAGCAGTTGAATATCTCACAAGCTCTGGTATTGGTGATGCCGTATTTTGTGGTCCTGAACCGGAATTTTTTATTTTTGATGATATTCGCTTTGGTCAAGAAGAATATGAAGGGTTCTATCATATAGATTCTGTTGAAGGTATTTGGAACTCGGGTAAAAAAGAAGAAGGCGGCAACCTCGGCTATAAGATTGAGCATAAACGCGGTTATTTTCCCGTTGCGCCTACAGATACTTTGCAAGATATTCGTAGTGAAATGCTGCTTACGATGGGTAAATGCGGTGTTCCTATCGAAAAACATCACCATGAAGTAGCATCTGGTGGACAAAATGAATTGGGAATCAGATTCTCTGATCTTGTATCGGCAGCCGATTACGTTCAGATCTATAAGTATGTTGTGAAGAATGTCGCGAAAAAGCATGGTAAAACTGCTACTTTCATGCCTAAGCCATTATTTAACGATAACGGTACTGGGATGCATACCCACATGTCGATCTGGAAAGGCGGTGAGCCTCTATTCTTTGGCGATAAATATGCCGATCTTAGCCAAACAGCGCTGTATTTCATTGGCGGAATCTTAAAACATGCGGGGGCGATTCTGGCATTTTCCAATCCTTCGGCAAACTCCTATAAACGTCTAGTTCCTGGTTTTGAAGCTCCTGTAAACTTAGCTTATTCCCAAGGAAATCGTTCTGCTTCGGTACGGATTCCTTTGAGTGGTAGTAATCCTAAAGCTAAGCGGTTTGAGTTCCGTTGTCCTGATCCTACAGCAAATCCTTATTTGGCATTCTCTGCGATGTTGCTAGCTGGGATTGATGGGGTGAAAAACCAAACTGATCCTGGAGAACCTCTTGATGTAGATATTTATGAATTATCTCCTGAAGAATTGAGTAAAATTCCTTCAACTCCTGGTTCTTTAGAAGGTGCCTTAGATGCTCTACAACAGGATTCTGCTTTCTTGACTGATTCTGGAGTATTTAGCGAAGACTTTATTCAAAATTGGATTGAGTACAAAATAGATGCTGAGGTTAACCCCTTGCGTTTGCGCCCTCATCCCTACGAATTTGCTCTTTACTATGATTGTTAAGAGTCTAATGTAACGTGTAAAGCCATCAAGGAAATTGAACTGTCTTTGGTGGTTTTGCTAAGCCGCGCATTATATCAGATCTTCCAAAAAAATTCAGTCTGATAATTTACAGAAAAAGATGCTGTAAACGTACAAACTGAGGAAAATTTAATTTCTTAGTGTAACCATTAAAGTTACAAAATCGACATACTTCTTAATTTTAGCGAAAGAAATAGATGAATTCACAACTATTTCCGAAAACGGAAAAATCACGCGGGATTCAATATCCCAGATTCTTGAGGACAATCTTCAAGAATTTCTCGCCTTCTTGGCTGGCTTGTATTCCTTTGGCAGCAGTAATTACCGTTGTCTGGAGTACTGCTGCCCATGCGCAGCTTTATGATGATCCCATAGCGGCAAATCCTGAGCAGTTCCAGCTTGTGTTGGACTCAGTTTTCCTTCTATTTTGTTCTGTTCTAGTAATCTTTATGAATGCTGGATTCGGAATGTTGGAGACAGGTTTCTGTCGTCAAAAAAATGCAGTTAACATTCTGTCAAAAAACTTAATCGTTTTTGCGATCGCAACTATTGCTTATTGGGCGATCGGTTATGGCTTGATGTACGGGGAAGGAAGTGCTTTCATCGGCACATCAGGTTTCTTTTTCAATGGTGATGCTACACCCTATGGAGATAGCAATTACCCCGAGGCAGTTCCCGCTTCGATTTCATTCTTATTCCAAGTCGCTTTTGCGGCTACAGCTGCGACAATCGTTTCTGGTGCGGTAGCAGAAAGAATTAAATATGATGCGTTCTTGATTTTTAGTTTCTTGCTAGTTGCGATTTCCTATCCCATTACAGGTCATTGGGTCTGGGATGGCGGTTGGCTAAGCGAAATGGGCTTTTCCGACTTTGCCGGTTCTACAGTAGTTCACTCTGTTGGTGGTTGGGCCGCTTTGGCTGGTGCAGCTATTCTGGGGCCCAGACTTGGCAAATACCAAGAAGACAGAACTAGTGCTCTTCCTGGTCATAATATGGGTTTTGCAACCTTGGGTTGTTTAATTCTTTGGATTGGCTGGTTTGGGTTTAACCCTGGTTCTGAGTTAGCAGCAGATGCTAATGTACCTCATATTGCTGTGACTACTAACCTTGCAGCAGCAGCAGGTGGGGTAACCTCAACTTTTACTACTTGGACTAAAGACGGTAAACCTGATCTTTCGATGACGATTAACGGTATACTAGCTGGTTTAGTTGGGATTACTGCTGGTTGTGCTGATGTGGATATGTGGGAAGCTGTGGTGATTGGTGCGATCGCTGGTGTGATTGTTGTGTTCTCAGTTGCTTTCTTTGATTCGATTAAGATTGACGACCCTGTTGGGGCAACTTCAGTTCACTTAGTCTGCGGTATTTGGGGAACTCTTGCTGTCGGTATTTTTGGTACTGGTAATTTTATTACTCAATTAATCGGTATTATCTCGATCGGTGCTTTCACTCTAATCTTTAGTGGTATTGTTTGGTCTATTCTCAAAGCTACTATTGGTATTCGAGTGGGCGAGCATGAAGAAATCCAAGGTTTGGATATTAATGAACATGGTATGGAAGCTTACAGTGGCTTTGTGAAAGAAGCTGATATTCTTACTGGTGGTTCTGCTGGTGTAGCTGGTGGAGTTCGCGAGTAGATTCGTAGCCAAAAATCTTGAGGTTTTTAAACCAATTGTTGTAACTCAATAAAATCAGGCTATCGCGATCGCGCAGTGCCAGGCTTTGCCTGCCCGTAATCACGATAGCTTTTTTTTCTGAACAACAGATACAATTAAAAACAAATACTAGTAACTAGTAACTAGGGCGTGTCGTCAATTAAAAAAAAGTGCCTTCTTCGGTGTTTTCACGACCTACTGCGTCGAAAAATAACCTCCATAGCTCTGCTACGGCTGAACATTTCTCTCCTTGTATCTCGCAAAAACCCTCTCGAATGCATCTTCTCCTTCAAATGACGACACGCCCCAGTAAATTCCTATGAGCACCGATTGCTATATATTGATGACTTACACCACTCAGGAATTGATAGAAATACTCGATCGCGAATTAAAAGCTAGTTGTCAAGGCAAACGGATTGTGCTCTCATCTAAAGAGAGAATCAACGATCCTGTAGTCTCAAAATTACTAGATATGAAGCAAGTAAGTAAGGTTTTTGCCTATCAGGATTTCCGCAGTCAAATACATCAATATCAAAAGCAACATCAAGTATCGGGGATTATCTGGCGTAATTGTCATTTTAAAGAAAAAACCATCTGTTTTCCCGAAATTTACAATCAACTAATTCCCATAGAAGAAGATAAACAAGTTTTAATTCAAGCGAAAGAACCCATAATAAATTTTTGGCAAGAAGTAACAGCTGGGATGAAATTTTGGTTAGCAAATGTCCCAGGGAAAAAGATACAGGGAGACCAGAAGACAGGGAGAAAGGGAGAACAAGAGATAGGGAGACAGGGAGAACAGGAGAATAAAACAACAACTCATCATCTGAAGATTAGCGCGGAATATGTCGATAAATTAATTCGACAATCAGAATGGGTAGAAGTTGACGCAGCTCGCACAGAAATATATCTTGGTTTATGCTGGGGTGACCCTCTAGAGTATCGGTATCAATGGGCAAAACCAAAATCGGGATGCGATCGCATTATTGCTTCCCACACCATACCCAGTTCCATAAAAATATAGGAGAAACATAATATGCCTCAACAAGAAGCGGTAGGTGTAATTCAAACTCTAGGTTTTCCCGCCGTATTAGCTGCTGCTGATGCCATGCTTAAAGGCGGTAGAGTAACTTTAGTTTATTTTGACAAAGCCGAAAGTGGCTGTTTCGCGATCGCGATTCGCGGCGGAATTTCTGAAGTCAAACCAGCAATGGAAGCCGGTTTACTTGCGGCAGAAAATACTTTTGGCGGCAAGGTAACTACCCATTACACTGTCCCCAATCCTCCAGACAATGTAGTTGCAGTTTTACCCATTGAATATACAGAAAAAGTTCAGCGGTTTCGTTCTTAAACTAATTAATCTATTCCAAAAGTCATCACTAGCGGCTAAAATTAAGACTTGTTGTATTACATTTACGACTTACCAACCAACCTATACTAATAGCTAAAGGAGATAATTTATGCCATCGCAATCTGCAGTTGGATCTATTGAAACAAAAGGCTTTCCCGGCATACTTGCTGCAGCGGATGCAATGGTGAAAGCAGGTCGAGTAACTCTTGTTGGGTACATCCGAGTCGGTAGTGCTCGCTTCAATGTTAATATTCGCGGAGATGTTTCTGAAGTTAAAACTGCTATGGATGCGGGAATCGAAGCTGTCAAAAAAGCTGAAGGAGCTACTCTAGAATCTTGGGTTATTATTCCTCGTCCCCATGAAAATGTAGTTGCTGTATTACCTATCGACTATAGCGAAGACGTTGAAATCTATCGGGAAAGAGTAGAAGGAAGAGGCGTTCTACCAATCGCTAATGGTAATTAATGTATTTTACGTCTCAGGTAAAATTTCTGATTCAGATAAGATTTAAGATTTAAGTAGTAATTCTTAAAAAACATAATTTCTAATCAGATTTTGCCATTCTTGAGACTGACAAAGACGAGAAATATCTACAGTTTCTCCATATTGCTCTGAGAGACTTTTAAAAGACTTGATCCAATGCATTACTGTTTGTGTTGGTGGCTGATTACTAAAATTGCAAGATTTAGCTAAATAATCAGCCATTGCCGTAATATTTCCTGTACTATAAAGTCGCCACGAACTCCAAACTAGACTTTGATAACGAGAAGAATTTTCTAGGGCTTTGACTTGAGGTTGTAAATTCTTATCACTAAAAAATCTTTCTAACATCGAGTTTAATTCTTGCGCTTGCAACAGAGTATTCCCCGAAGCGTTGCTTTCATGTTGACGATAACCAACCGTGGCATCTTTGAGCCAATAGGCAGGACAACCGAGCGCGGATAAACGTAGAACCAAATCAACATCGGGAGTTTGTTCTAATCTTGGATCAAAGCCATTAGTTTGCTTTAACCAGGCATGACTAAATAACATCGCACCAAGAAAGACCGGTTTCCAAATTATGATGTCTTTGATGTTTAATTCTCGATTTTTATCCCAAGGTCGCACAATATCGATCGCGTCTCCTTGAGCATTAACAATATCCCAGCCACTCCCAATCATCCCTAACTTAGTGTTTTGCTCCATGAGCTTTACTTGATGGACGAGCTTCTCGGGATAAAATAAATCGTCTTGATCTAAAAAGGCAATATATTTGCCCTGTGCTGCTGCTAATCCGGTATTTCTCGCTTGGGCAACTCCTTGATTATTTTGAGATATATATTTAATGCGATCGCCATAACTCTTTATTATTTGGGCTGTTTTATCAGTCGAGCCATCGTCAACAATTATTAGCTCATAATCAGTATAGGATTGGGCAAAAACACTCGCGATCGCATCTCGAATATAGCGATCGCCATTATATGCAGGAATGATGACACTAACATTAATCATTGAGCATTAAACATTAAACATTAAACATTGACCATTGAACATTACTCATTACTCGTTACTTATTACTCATTACTCATTATCTCGATCCTGCGAAGACGGGACTCATTACTCATTGACAT
>JBCCYD010000041.1:0-23404 GCA_039190385.1 Cyanobacteria bacterium P01_F01_bin.143
AGGTAGTTTGTTCAAAGTCAAGAACGATTTTTCTGACAGGCGAATTATGCTGACGAAATTGTAAGAAGTTACGAACTAAAGTTGCAGCATCTTTTTTACCAAATTTTTGCAATAATTGCTTAAAAGAATTTGCCTCAACAGAAGTAAAATTTGACGGCATCTGAATTAAATAAGCTTGATTCAAATGAGTTAAGGCGAAATCATTAGTGATAGTTGTGCTGGTCATAATTTTCTTTCAGTTGCTTAAAACAATTTTTTTGATTTAACTTTTGGTTATTACTAATATCCAACATTGATATTTAAGATCGCGTTTGTTTAATTGTTTTAGGTCAATTAATTATGTATAACTTACGTATGAGTTCGCTATTTATGCAACGATTTTTTAGAGTAAATCAAGCCATAAATTACTATGACTTAATTTCAAACCAGAACCTAATCGAGCAATGATAACCTGCTCATTGTTGCCGTTCCCATCGCGATCATAGAACAAATCACCAGTTAGATCATCATAGATAAAACGATGCGTATCGTCGGTCGCGACAGTTCCTACAACAAACATTTCACTACTAATAACACCTGTTGTTAAATCATCACCAAAACTAATAGCAGAGAAGACCAAAAGATCATCTTTAACAGAGAAATCAGTAATAGTATCGACTCCTTCATTGAGCTTATGGAACACAAAACTGTCGCTGCCTTTGCCTCCGATCAGAGTATCCTCTCCCCCATTGCCCGAAAGGAAGTCATGATCATTGCCACCATTGATTAAATCATTGCCATTACCACCAGAGAGAGTATCGTTTCCAGATTCTCCTTTCAGCGAATCCGCGATCGCAGAACCAATTATCGAATCATTGCCTTTTCTGCCATTAAGCAAGTCAACATTAACTAATTCAATCTCGGAAAAATCCCAAACATTATCTATCGCAATATAATCAGCCCGGATCTCAAAATTCCCCGCAATTGCAGTCCCGTCAATAATCTCAATACCTGAATTTGAATCAAAAGTTAGACCCAATTCTAAAACAAAGTTATTTTTTCCCTGGGCTTGAATAATATCTATCCCATGATTGCCAGTATCAGAATAGACATCAATATTATCGTGATTTGCTAGATAGATATCACTACCTTCCCCACCATCGAGAGTATCTAACCCTTTACCCCCAATCAACGTATCATCTCCCACATTTCCTAAGAGGAAGTCATGATCCTTCCCTCCATCGATCAGATCATTTCCGTCGCCACCAGCGAGAGTATCGTTTCCAGATTCTCCTTGAATTGAATCCGCGATCGCAGAACCAATAATACTATCATCGCCTTTCCTGCCATTGAGCAAATCCACATTAACTAATTCGATCTCAGAAAAATCCCAAACATTATCTAGTAGAAGATAATCTGCACGAATCTCGAAAGTTTCAGCAATTGCCGTTCCATCAATAATCTCAATTCCCGAATCCGAATCAAAATTTAAACCCAATTCTAAAACAAAATTACTTTTTCCCTGGGCTTGGATAATATCAATCCCATGATTACCAGTATCAGAATAAACATCAATATCATCGTGATTTGCTAAATAGATATCATTACCTTCACCACCATCGAGAGTATCTAAGCCACTTCCTCCGAAAAGAGTATCGTCGCCAATATTTCCCAAAAGTAAGTCATGATCATTACCACCATCAAGAAAATCATGACCAATGCCCCCATCTAAACTGTCATTTCCTGATTCTCCTTGAAGCGAATCATGTCCAGCAGAACCAATTATTGAATCATTGCCTTTTCTACCATTCAGCAAATCAACATTAATTAATTCAATCTCAGAAAAATCCCAAACATTATCTAGTAGAAGATAATCAGCTTGAATCTCAAAAGTTCCGGCAATCGCAGCTCCATCAATAATTTCAATTCCAGATTCTGAATCAAAAATTAGACCCAACTCTAAAATGAAGCCTGTGCGATCTGTCGCTTGAATAATATCAATCCCGTTATTGCCAGTATCAGAATAGACATCGATATTGTCATGACTTGCCAGATAGATATCACTACCTTCCCCACCATCGAGAGTATCTAAACCTTTACCACCAATCAACGTATCATTTCCTTCATTTCCCCAGAGCAAATCATGATCTTTGTCGCCATCGAGAAGATCATTTCCCAATCCACCAACTAAAGTATCGCTTCCCGAATCGCCGTCAAGTGAATCATTGCCTACAAAACCAGAAATATTATCATTGCCATTGCGACCTCGATAATCATCATCTCCCAAAGTACCAACGAAAGTATCACTACTGTTACTACCTTGTTCGGTAACCCCAATGTCTATATTTACAGTCGCCGTAGCAGTAGATCTGCTATCACTGACGACATATTCAAAACTACCAGTATCAGCAGTGCCATTGGGAACAAAGATAATATGGTTGCTCTCCAGAGTTACTGTGCCGTTAGTTGGATTATTGACGGCAATCAAATTTAAAAGATCACTTTCGGAGTCGCGATCGTTACGCAGAAGATCGTCAATGGCAATGATTTTAGTAGCGCTAGCATTAGCAGTAACGTGATCGTCAACGGGATCTAAAACATCAAAACGACCAGTATATTCCAATAACTCTTGTCCAATGTCAGTATTGAGCCAATCTCTTTCGGGATTGAGCCAATCATCGATGGGAGGTGCGGTAGTGGATGCGCCGAAAAGCTGGAAGACAATATCGTTATAATCGCGATCGCCTTCATACCAATCAACACGATAATTCTCGAAAGCAAAAGTTTCATTATTATCAACAGCCACCATTTGAGCTTCAGAAAATCCAGGATTGGCTTCGGGAATCGAAAAGAAAGGTAATTTGCCTGTATCCCAAATACTGCGAGGATCATCAGCAATTTCTTGGATTGTACTATTGCGCAGAAACATTAGTCCAAAGCGATCGCCTGGATTCATGGCATAGCTTTTCAGTTCTAGATATGGGCCAAAATTAGAGTTATATTCCCAATCAATTTCTGTGTTCATGCCACCGCTAAAGCGGGCACCTTCGATCGCATCTTGCAGAATAATATAACCTTGTTCAGAATTGGAAACAGCTCTTAAAGCAGCTTGATAAATAAATTCTTGAGTTCCAGGAATGTAATTTTCCATTCCTGCCAAATTAAAAATCGCTAACTCTCCTTCTGCGGCTGCGCCATCATAGAGAAAATCAATTTGGATGTTTCCCGTTGCATCAACTTCAAAGACACCTTCGGTTAGTTCTAGAGGAGTATGATCATAATCTGGTAATTGCTCTAAATCTTCCGTTCGTTGCAAGTCATCCCAAACTAATTGACCTAATTCAGTTAAAATTGACTCATTAGTCCCATCAAAATGTTCAGCATGTCCTCCTGAACCTATGGTTAAATCATTATTATCATCAGCTTTTGCTGTCCAAACAATACGCCCAATTTCTCTTTCTTGCACCGCTGCTAACATTGTTTGAGAAGCAATTAAGGTATCTTGAGTTTCATTTTCGCTGCCATATTCCCCAACTATAACGGGAATTCCTTGAGAATGTAATTCATCAAAATATGCCGCAATATCATTATTATTCCATCGCTCATAAACATGAATTGAAAACAGAATATTTTCATTATCTGCCATCACTTCTAGAGCATGACCTGCAATGGTTTGCGTAGGGTAATCTTGTCCCCAAGCTTCTCCATCAATAACAATAGTATTGTTAGCTCCTTCGCTGCGAATAATATCAATTAATTCCCGATGATAGGCAACCCATTGTTCGGAATTAGCTGTAGAATTTCCTGGCTCATTGTGGAGATTAAACCAAACATGGGGATTATTTTTAAACTCCTGGGCCATGTCTCGCCAATAATCTTTGAGCACTTCCCATTCATCATTTTCGTAATAACCTCCAATGCGATCGTGGGCATCAAAAATTACTACGTTACCCTGACTGGTATAAGCATCAACAATTCTATGGTTAGTTAGATAATTATCTAATTCTGGATGAGGTTGATTATAATTACCTAATAAATAATTGGGAACACGAATAGTATTAAATCCCCAATCATTAATATATGAATCCACATTATTGATATCTTCCCAAGCAAACATATTTGCGCCTTTAATGATGAATTCTTGTCCATTGGGATCGTAAATCTTATTACCAATAATTTGAAAATTAGCAACTGTATCTGAACTGATATTTCCTAAGACCATTTTTATCGTTTGGCATGCAATTTTAACATCCCAAAATTATATTTGATTTGCGTATAAGATCGTGCTTATTTTAACCAAGCTTTGTATAATTTCTGTTTATTGATAATTATTAATAACATTGGTATTTAGAAAATGCTATCTTTATCATTACAACAATAAAAAGTATGCAAAAAAATAGAGATCAATGCCATAGTTGATCTCTAAGATAAATTATTAATTCGGTTTTAAAAGAAAAAATGAAAATTGTAACAATTAGCCATTAGCTATTAGCTATTATTAGAAGACAAAATTGTCCGCATCATTTATTGCGATCGCGTCAGAATTTTTAAAGACAATCAAGTCAGAACCGTTGTATTGCATCACGGCATTATCGCCATCTTGAGTAAAGCTCACTAATTCACTCTCAATCGGATTAGATGTCCCCAAAATAGCTGTTAGGTCAATTGCATCGTTTCCTGGGGCAAAGTCAGTAATTGTATCAACCCCATCACCAGGAGCCTGCAATACTATGACATCATTACCAGTGCCTGTGGTGATCGTATCTTCTCCCGCAAAACCAGTAAGGCGATCGCTGACCACACTACCAATCAAAGTATCATCTCCGATTGTCCCATCAACAATATATTGACCAACACTAACTGTTACGATCGCGGTATCAGTCTTGCCACTATCGTTAACTCCGCGATAAACAAAAACGTCGGTACCAGAAAAACCCGCATTAGGACTATAGGTAATCGTGTCATCCTCATTAAGAACCGCAGTTCCATTACTAGGCAGTTCAGGAAAACCAATGGGAGCAAACCCAGTACCAATGAGATCATTACCCAAAACATCGATTTCAACCGCCGTATCCGCCGTAGTTTCCACTAAATCATCGAAAGCAAAAGTAGTTGGTAGACCACTCCAATAAGAAGCTGCACCAATATGACCCGCACCAGTGGTACTTGTGACAATAATCGATTCATCAGCAGTTACAACTACATCTCCTGAGAGTTTTTCGACTTGATAAACCAAGAAATTGGCATCTCCTTCAACTGGGACGCCACCCGCGATCGCAACCCCATCAATTGCAATATTTGCTGTAGTTTGAGCCACAATGTTTAGTTTCCCAGGCCCCAGGAGATCGATACTAGGAATAATAATTTCTTGATTGCCCGCATTATCAGCAACGGGCAGCGCCAAATTTAATCCTGGTGCGGTTCTATTATTGGCACTAGTCATCTGATAAACATAAGCTGCTTTACTCGTTTCAATTAATAAAGCATCACTATCGGTATATTCATCGCCATCAAGGATTAATTCTTGGCCCGCGTTTAAAGTTGCAATGGGAGTTGCTTCTCCTCTGAGATACACTTCTGTATCATCGACCGTTGCGATAATAATTGGTCTTTCTAATGAATTGGCATTAGTCGTTGCTTCTCCTTTAACCAAAATATATTTCGTGCCGATTAAGCTAGTAGGAATTAGTTGATCTACACCAATATCTCTACCAGCACCGACTGTTCCCGCTAGCCAAGAACCACTATTGACAGCGATTGGTTTATCCGCCACAACCAAAGAACCCTGTAGAGAATTCGGATCTGCTTGATTATTTTGAATATTGAACCCGACGACAAAAGACTCATATTGATCAAGAACAATCTGACCAGGATAACCATTAACAAAAGTAACGCCTTCGGGTAAATCTTGAAACGAAACTGTTGTGTTATCTTCAGATGCCATCACCGAGATAAAATGAGCCTTCCGCCAACTTTGCTCAGTATTGGTGACTAAATGTCCTGAACGAAATTCCGTTCCCAAAGCTAATTGACCTTTAGAAGATAAAGATAAACCTTGGACTCTGGTTTGATGGCGGACATTGGCATAGAAAGGTTGATCGGCATTAAGGATTAAACCTTCAACAGAATCGATTTTACCTACTTGAGATTGATTAATAACTCCCAAGGAAGCATGACCATTCCCATTAGCAAAAGGTGCACTGGTTAGGTCAAGAACTAGAGGAGCATCTTTGGAAATAGTGACGGTTTCGTTAATTCCTCCCCCATTCCCATTGACTCCATCGGCGTTTTGAATGGTTACGGTAAAAGGTGTTTCTTCGTTAGTCGAAAGGACTAAATAATGATCGCGCACATCTTGTTTGGCATAGAGAGGTGGCAGCAAATGAGTAGTATCGAGAGTTCCCACATTATTTTCGTTGCCATCTTCATCAAAGCCTTTGACTTCAATAGCGACGGTGGCCGTATCAGTTTCCCCATTGCTATCGGTAATGGTATAGGTAAAACTATCGATCACTGATTCTCCTGCGCCTAAAGAATCAAACTGATTATTCGGATTGTAAATCAATAGATCATTAACTCTAGTTACCAGCCCTGAAGTAGCGGCAATATCAAAACTTGTAAAACTAAAAGTATCGCCATCGTAATCAACATCATTAGCTAATAAATCCGATATCTTAAGCGTAATCCCCGTATCTTTGTAGGTGAGAGCGGAATCATCATTGGCAATTACAGCAAAATTCGTATCAAGGTTGGAGTCTTTTTCCTCGGAATAGCCAGGGGCATAGAAAGAAGCGCCTTCAATGGAGATAACGACATCATTGAAATCGCGATCGCCTCCTAACTCGCCGTCAAATAAGATATTAAGATCCTCAATCCCCAAAATAGCTGTATCTTCGCTTCCCTCTGCATGATCGATAAACTGCACTGCACTCAGAATATTGGCTCCCTTCATCGAAAAGAAAGGAAACTTTCCATTAGAACCATCTAGACTAGGGTTGGCTGCAATATCTGCTAACGTCGTATTGGGAACAAGAATTAGGCCATAGCGATCGCCAGGTGTCAGTTGAAAAGTTTTTTCTCCCAGATAAGGTCCCGAATTGAATTGGGGTTCCCAATCCACAGCATAATTAAAACGTGCTCCTTCATTGGCATCGTCTAAGAGAACATAACCATCAGTAGAATTGCTAATCGCTCTAGTTGCTGCTTCTTGAATAAATTCGAGAGTTCCTGGCTGATAGGCATTCATGCCTTCAAGATTGAAGATTCCTAAATCTCCTTGGTACCAACCACCATCAAAGAGGAAATCAATCTCAATTTCACCAGTGTTGCCTACAGTTAAATAGCCATCATCCAGTAAATTACTTTTCGAGTCTGCTCTAAGTTGTTGTCCGACAGTTGACAAGCGAAAGTTTCTGCCTGGATTGCGAACATTACCGTAATAAACAGTATCTCCTGTGGTTGCTCCTGTTACTTGAAAGACTGCCTCGTTATAATCGCGATCGGAATTGCCATCAACTCTAGTAGCTTCAAAACCAAAGGTTCCATAACCATCTAGAGCCGCAAATTGTTCTGGCGCATCTCCTGTATAGTTAGGATTCGCTTCGGGAAGCGAAAATAATGGTAGCTTACCCCTTTGGGTCGCACGCTCTGGATTATCTGCTAATTCTTGAAGGGAAGTATTTTGGGTGAAGATAAAAGCAAATTGCTCTCCTGCTCCTAGCTCAAAGGTTTTAACTCCGAGAAATTCACCTTTGTTGTAATCTCTTTCCCAGGGTAGCGGAGTACTATATTTGGCTCCTTCAAGCCGATCTTGCATCACCAGATGACCATCGTTAGAGTTGCTTAAGGCTCTTCTGGCTGCTTCTTGAATATATGCGGTAGAACCAGGAACCAAAGCATCCATGCCTGATAAGTTATAAATCCCTAGTTCTCCTTGAAACCATCCGCCATCGAAAAGATATTCAAAGGTAAATTTTCCAGAATCGCCTACGGTGAAAGTCCCCATTGTCTTTTTCTTCCTTGTTTTGATTGGTTAGTTAAATTCAATAACCAATTTAGTCAGGAGATGTTTGTGATGGGGTTTGCGAAGATTGATTGAGATGTATAACTTTTGCTAATTCTGTATAATTTACTACGTTTGCCTTACAGAATCTAGTAATTGATCTTCTTGAGCGTCTTGGGTTGTTTTGGTCAATTTACAACCACTATGAAGACATTCTAGGAAAAATTGATTTCCTAAATAATATTGCTGCAATATTTTTTGTTGCTCTAAGGTAAAGTCCCAGTTTTTTCCCTGGTAGCGAAAGTTATTAATTAGCTGGCGGAAGAGAATCAACCAATCTTGGCCTTCAATATTCCACCAGACTAGTAATTTTTCTTTTCCCACTGAGGGATCTCGAAGTTGTTGCTTAAGATTTTTGATCGCTTGTGCCATTTGAGAAGATAGAGCAAATTTTGACTCAAATTCTAGGGAAAAACTAAAATTAATAATTTGCTTAATTGTCGGATTTTTCACCAGATTTTCTGCGATCGCGAAAGCTCTTTCTAAGGCTAAGTCCAAAGCCAGTTCTGGCTCTAAATCACTCGCTAACCTGCCATCAAGAGTAATTGCCAAATTTAAATCCCGATTGTGAAACAAACTAAAGTAAAAAGCTCTCACAGCCGATGCTTTATAATCAACAGATAAGGAATTGGCTTTAATATCAATAAAAGCTAAAAACTCCTGTAAATAAGAATTGTCCTGAATCAATAAATCCAATTGTAATTTTAATTGCTCGATTAAATAATCGGCACAAGATAATTCACCCACCGTTAACAAAATCACCTCGCGCCATTGGGGATTAAAAACTTTACTAGCTAAATTTTGCAAACTTTGCTGTAATTCTTCCTGGTTAGAACTAGCAACAATTTTCCTGGCGGTTAGATATTCTTGAAAAGTGAGATGGGAAAAAGAATAGACACCTCTGGCTCTTTCAACGAGTAAACCATGTTGGACTTCGATCGCTCTGAGTATGGCTTCACTATCTAATCGCAAAGTCTCAGGGTCGCGATCGCCATGAGATAAAGTTCCCAGATAATCACTAATGATTTGGATTAAATCACGCTTCTCGAAGAAAAATCTGCCTTGTTGAAAATGCTCGGCTGCAATTTGACTCAAGAGCTTTATTTTATCAACTAAAGATAAATTGTAATACAAAAGATCTCTTTGAATTCCCTTAGAACGATCCCAACGCAATAGTAGAATATCTAATCCTTCCTCGTATAATCTGGCTCTCTTACTAGGGAAAGATAATCTTTCTTGGAAGACAGAACAAACTAGATTCAAAAGAATTGGCGTAGTTAATAATTCCCTGATAGGTTGATTTTCTTGTCGATATAATTGTTCTAAAAACTGCTGAGCTTTTGTTGCTCCTATCTCTGTACTTAAAGCTGTGGCTCTAAACCATTTTTTTGCAAAAATTTCTATTTGTTCTGGGTTAAAATCTGCTAGCTCTAAATAATTAAACCCATGAAAGCGATATTGTTGCCCAGCCAAACGACAAGTAATAACTAGAGGATTTTGATAATATACTGTTGAAAACTGTTGAATTTGAGAAAGTATTTCTGCCTCATGGGCTTGGGGAACTTCATCTAAGCCATCGAGTAGGACTAATACTTTACCCTGTTGCAAAAGATTGAGCACCTGTTCGGACGAAATATCATAATTAGCCCAGAGTTTTTGCAAATAATTAACGAAGCTAAAGTTATTATCCTCCTTACATTGATGGGCAAAAGTTCGTAAGAAAATAAAAACTGGAATACAATCGGCTTTGAATTTACCTTGAATAGATTGAAGCGCTAGATGTTTTAATAAGGTAGTCTTGCCAGCTCCTGGCTTCCCTAGCAATACCAATTTATTGTGATTATTAAATGCAGAGATCGCTGAGATAGATTGAGCATTATGCTGTGAAAAATCGCAACGTTCAGCATAGTCGCCATTACCTTGTAAATCTGAAATTTCTAACCATTGCTGACTGGTTAAACTTGTGAGCAAATTAAGGTCAGTATAGATTTGATCCAATTGGAGCGGTTGAGCATATTCAAAAAAGGATTGCACAGTAGCACATTGATCTTCAACCTGTCCTTGGATACGTTCTTTAGCGATGGAGATTAATTCTTCAAGGGGTAGAGCATCGGCATTAGCGATCGCTTGAGAACCTGAAGATTTTAGTCTTTGGGGCAGATCGGCAATTTCTTCCCAGGCCAAATCTAATTGGAAACAGATGTCGATAAAAATATGACGTTCAATAGGTTTTCCTGTAAAGAATTTCCAAATTGATTGACGAGTAGATAACCCGACTTCCGCCGCCAAATATTCTTGGGTCCATCCTGTAAGCTCAAAGGCTCTTTTTGCCTGAGGAATAGCGCTCGGCGCGGCTTTGAGCGATCGCTTTGCCATAGTTTAACCAGAGTTTTAATGTTCAGTAGTTTGCTGAGAAAGAAACATTGTCAAGTTACACAATTGATTAATCATTAACTGTTGTTGATGTAATTTTTGTTTGACAGCTTGTCCCTCTCGGATAATTTGATTTGTGGCGAGGAGTCTCCTCATACGCTGAGATAAAACAGCCCAGTGAATAGGCTTCGTAATATAATCTGTTGCACCACAATTAAAAGCTTGGTCTATAGATTTTTGATCGTCAAGGACTGTGATCATCAAGATGGGAATTAATTTACCATCGCTTCGTTGACGAATTTTTTCACAACAGGTAAATCCATCCAAATCTGGCATGACAGCATCCAAAAGAATGGCATCTGGTTGATGGAGTTGGTATTCTCCTAAACATTGTTCGCCATTTTTGGCTTCTACAACGTCATAGCCTTCTTCTGTCATCGCTAGGTTGAGCAAGGTACGCATCGAGCGATCGTCGTCAACTATTAAGACTAAAGGTTTTTCTCTATTATTTAAACTGTTATTAGCTATCATTATGACTTTCTTGTTGTAAGGCTACTTCAACTTTGGCATACTCAGTTTTGAGTTCTTTGATTACTTCACATGTTCCTTTTGTAGTTCCAGAACGAGCAATATTTTCGATTGTTTTACCGAGTTGGGCAACTGTAATCGCTCCCAAGTTAGCACTACTAGAGCGTAAACTGTGAGCTGCTTTGCGCAATGCTTCTGCATCTTGAGCTGTTGCTGCTGTTTCTATGGTTTGTAATTTTTCAGGCCCATCTTCTAAATATTGTTGAATAATTTGGTTAATTACAGTTTGAGCTTTGGCTCCGGCAAATTCTCTCAGGGAGTTTAATACTTGGGGATCTAGTATGGGGTTTTCTTCTTCTAGAATTATTTCTTCTGGCTCGATTATTTCCTCTGGCTCCCGATATGGGTTGAGATATCGCTTACGTTTAGGGCTTTTGTACAAAGGTTTCGCCGACACGTCTCTTCTGCTTTCTTCTTTCAATCCCAGCTCCCAATCTATTTGAGATATTGCTTTTTCTAGAGCGCGATGAAGAGAATTAATGATAATCGGTTTGGTGAGAAAATCGTTCATCCCAGCATTAAGACATTTTCGACGATCTTCTGGAGTAGCATATGCAGTAAGAGCGATAATGTAGGGGATGCATTCATTTTCTTGAATAATTTTTTTACTGGCTGTAATACCGTCTATTTCTGGCATTTCTACATCCATGAGAATGAGATCATAGGCCACAGAATCCAAAGCCGCGATCGCCTCTGCCCCATTACTGACAACATCTGCTCGTAAACCCAATTTTTGCAATAAAAGTAGTAATACCTGTTGATTGACTCTATTATCTTCGGCAATCAAAATTTTGAGGGGTATTGAGTCAAAAGAGGTGACAGTATTAAGGAATGGATCACATTCATGGGACACGGAAGAAGTAGAACTAGATTGAGCCACAATCGTAAAGTAAAAAGCGGAGCCAGGATCTTCTGGTTGAGACTTAATTTGCCAGTTAGGAGGTGTTTTACCAGCTATTCCCCCACGACTTTCTACCCAAATCTCTCCTCCCATTAGTTTGATTAATTGTTGGCAAATCGCTAGTCCTAAACCAGTACCACCGTATTTACGGTTAATGGAGGCGTCTACTTGACTAAATGATTTGAATAAATGTTGTTGTTGTTCGTGAGTAATGCCAATTCCGGTATCTCGGACAATAAACTCTAATTGATATAAAGATTTTGATTCAGAAACGGGGAGAGCTGTTACTCCTATTTGAACTCCTCCTTGATGGGTAAATTTGACGGCATTGGCAATGAGATTAACCAAAACCTGGCGCAAGCGAGTAATGTCTCCAACTATTACTGGGGGAACCTGATCGTCTATCTTAAAATCTAAGGTTATTTCCTTGGTCTTAGCTTCCGCTGTCAATAAATCAACGGCTTCTTGAAGACAATTCGCGATCGCGAAAGGATAATTTTCTAAGCTTAAATTACCCGACTCAATCTTAGAAAAATCTAGAATATCGTTAATCAAAGTCAGCAGGGTTTGGCTACTGTTACGAATGGTGCTGGTGAAATTTTGTTGTTGTGAGGTGAGTTCTGTATCTAATAACAATCCTGTCATACCGATGATGGCATTCATTGGCGTCCGAATCTCATGGCTCATGGTTGCGAGGAAGTTACTTTTGGCTTGGTTTGCTGATTCTGCTGCTTTTTTTGCCAGATTTAATTCATGATTTTGTTGGGCAAGGAGAATTTTTTGGACGGTTTCTCTTTCTAGCAATTCTGCTTGCGCGATCGCGATCCCTACCTGTACGGCAACCGATTCTAGTAAATTAATTTCATTTTCTGTCCAATTACGTGCTGTTTGACATTGGTGAAGGGCAATTACTCCATTAACCTGACCTTGATAGGAAGTTCGCACAGCCATCATTGATTTAATATGCAGTTCCTCACAAACACCAATGGCCGTTTGCAAAAGAGAGTCGTCAAAGACATCATTGGTAGCAACTACTTCATCTTGACTTAAGACTAATTCGGCATGAGAATTGCCGCTGGAAGGAAATTCCCAATTAATCATTGATGGTCGATTGCGATTGAGATATTCAGCAACACAGGGAATGCGATCGGGAGCTCTTTCTAGATATTGATAAATGATGCAGCGATCTACACCAAAAGCTTTGCCTACTTGCTCTACGGTAATTTTAACAATTTGTTGACTATCTAAACTCTGACGAATTTCTTCGGTGATATGTTTGAGCAAAATGCCTTGCAAACATTGTTGTTCCAAATCTTTTTGAATTTCTTGTCTTTCTATTTCACTTCCTAACCATTGGATCATTAATTCGATTAATTGTTTATCGGCTAGGGAAAAGGGTTGAGAACGCTCCTCAGAACTAAAAAAGCTTAAAACACCATGAATTTTTTCCCGAACATTCACGCCCATTCCTAAATAGGTAACTATCGAAAAATAGGTTTGATCTTTACTGGTAATTAAAATTGCCGAGTCGAGGGGAATTTGATTAAAAATTACTGGTTCTAAATCAATTAGGGTTTGGTGCCATAGATCGCAGTTGACCGCTTCTGTAATATCTTTTAGTTTAGACTGTTGATTTTCTAGTTCAATTGACTGAATATTCCAAGTATCACCATCTTTGATCGCAAAAATGCCGACTTCTGCTTGAAAACATTCACAACCAATTTTCAGTAAATGCTGAAGACGTTGGGGAAAATCCCAATCTTTGACCGTTATTACTTCTCTCCACAGGCGATCGCGTAATGCAACTTCGCGATCGCGCTGTGCCTTAGCTAACTCAATGGCTTTTCTCTCGGTAATATCTGTCAGAAAAATTCTGATTAATTCACTTTGCGATAGGTAATGAATCGATTGCTCAAATATTGCCTGGTTAAAACTAATTTCTCTCACCATTAGTTCTGGTGAGTCTTCTGTCACTAAATGGGGGAATCCCGACAAAAGAGGATGAGCAATTCCTTGGCTTTGCAGGCTAGGAAATCTTTTTAAGGCGGCAGGATTGAGATAGGTAATATTTCCTGTCAAATCTAGTTCAATAATTGGGTTGGGAATGAGCTCAGGGAAAGAAGCCAAACGAGTGATTGCGAGATTGGCTGACTCTTCGGTATGTTCGGGCTTGGCAATGAGAGTATTAAAGGCATCAGAAGTTTTATCAAGAAAACCAGAGAGATCATCGGTTTGGCAATAATCATCAAACTGGGAATCTAGCAGATTAGACAAAGCATAGTATTTTACTCGCACTCCCTGACCAAACTCAACGATATCACCATGTTTGAGATCATGGGACAGACGTTTTTGGCGATCAACAAATAGGCCATTAGTGCTGCGTTTACCATTGAGACTGCCATCAATAATCCTAAAGGTTGCATTGCCATTTGCAGGAGAAGTCATCCGTAAAATAGTGGCATGATGTCGAGAAATTGATGGCGCATCGATTTGAATGGAGTTATGGCAATCTCTTCCCAGAGAATAGGTCTCTGCTTCTAGAGGAAAGGTTTTTTTCCCCTGACGATCTTCAATAACTAGCAAGTGACGGGTTTTTTGCCGTTCTTTGTCTGCGATAAATCTCTCTTCCATATTTTTGCACGCTAAATATGAACTAACTTATCTCTTTTTTATTCTGTTATTGGTTAATTGACCACCCAAAACACAAAGTTATACAAAGGTTATACAATTCAGACTCCAAATAAAACGCGATCGCAAATATCAGTTTCCCATAATTGTTTTCAACAGCCCATTGCATTAAGCAATTAACACACACATTCTCTAGGAGAAACTGAAATTATGAAATTAGTGTCTGTCATCATTCCCACTTACAATATCGAAGAATATATTGCCGAAACTATTAAATCAGTTCTAGCTCAAACCTATTCTCATTTTGAGCTATTAATTATCGATGATGAATCTCCCGATCGCTCTGTAGAAATTTGCCGACAGTTTAATGATCCTCGAATAAAAATCATTAGTCAAAAAAATCGTGGTCTAGCTGGAGCTAGAAATACAGGAATTCGCCATGCCCAAGGAGAATATATCGCTCTTTTAGATGGCGACGATCTTTGGCTTCCCGAAAAACTAGCCAGCCATGTCCAGCATCTAGAAAATAATCTTGATGTGGGAGTTAGCTTTAGTCGCTCCGAATTTATTGATGCCCAAGGCAATTCTTTAGGTATCTATCAAATGCCCAAATTAAAAGATATTACGCCCGATTACCTCCTCTGTCGCAATCCTATCGGCAATGGTTCAGCTCCCGTAATTCGTCGCCAAGTTTTTGCGGATATTTGTTTTCAGGATAATCTACACGGCTCCTTAGAAAACTTCTATTTTGATGAAAATTTCCGTCAGTCAGAAGATATTGAATGTTGGTTTAGAATGGCAGCTCAAACTAATTGGAAAATTGAGGGAATCCCTGAAGCGCTAACTCTCTATCGAGTCAATGGAGAAGGACTTTCCGCTAATGTTTTCAAACAGCTAGATTCTTGGGAACAAATGATTACCAAACATCGCAATCTCTCTCCTAAGTTACTAGCTAAATGGGAAAATCCTGCTAGAGCCTATCAATTACGTTATCTAGCTCGTCGTGCAGTACGTCTTAAGAAAGGAAAAATGGCAGTTAAACTAACTCACCAAGCCCTGGCAACCTATTGGAAAATTATTTTTAGTGAACCCAACCGTACTATATTAACTTTGGCTGCTGCCTATATGCTCTATGCTTGCCCTGTTTCCTTCTATCAGAAATGTGAGAACTTTGCCCTACAAATTACTGGATTTAGCCATAAGTTACGTATTTTAAGCGAGACTATTTCTATTAAGTATGCTTAGAACTCGGATTCTGCACGTCAGTTTGTAATATAACAAGTAATACTTTAAAGGAGATTTTTACAGTTAATTTAGGAGTTGTCTTTAATTTTTGCGATCACAAATCCGAAAATTCGCGATCGCAAAAATCAAGAAAAATTCGTAATCTTTTAATGCTATATTTTGACGTGCGGAAAGTGGGTGATTGTTGACTTCTAAATTAAAAAGATGGGTTAAGATTACTGTTTCGAGCCTTCTCCTGTTTTAGCGAGATAAATTCCCACAGAAATTAGCAAAAATCCCATAATATTGAAAATCGAAAGAAATTCCCCCAAGAAAAGCCAAGCCGAGATCGCTGTCGGTACTGGTTCCAACAAAAAAACGATCGCCAAAAAAGGAGCCGCAAAATGCTCGTAACTATAAACAATTAGGCTATGACCAATTACTCCACAAATTAATGCCAAACCAATAATTGACAGCCATCCCGTGAGACTAAGAGGCACGATCGCATCATCTAGGACCCAGACCACTGGAGCCATCAGCACAACCCCAATGGCACTGCGCCATAGCAAAAAATTACTCGTAGATAAGCGTTGGCGCACCTTTTCAATCAATAAAATAACGATCGCATAAAACAGAGAAGACAATAGCGCTGCTCCATCACCGATGATCGCCATAGCTCCAAACAGCTGCTCCTCTGGATGTAACCAATCTCCCAAGGTTAAAACGATCGCGCCCATAACCGCGATCGCTAATCCCATTAAAAAACGACGATCAAACCGCTGACCTAAAAATATCAAAGCACCTAAAAAGGTAAAAATTGGCGTCATATTCGATAACATCATGCCATTGACAGCAGTCGTTTGGGTCATCGACCACATGAAAAAAACTCTTCCCATTAGGTGAACAACTACTAGTAAGATCATCCAGCCAAAAATCTCTACAGTGACATTCTCTTTGGCAGCAACAGCGATCGCCTCATCAGAATTTTTTCGCGATCGCCAACTCTGCCGACCCCAATTCCACATAGCAAAGACAATTGTCGAGATTAATAAACGATCAAAAAGTATTGCCTGAACAGTAAGCTCTTGAGTGGCCAGCTTAATAAAGACAGCAGTTGAAGAGACAGTAACTATTCCCAGAATCAATAGAAACAAGGGCAGGAAAGACTCAGCAAAATATTTATTTGCCTGAATATTATTTGTAGTCATTTATAGTGAATAGGTGAACTTTTGTAAAGAGATTTAATCAAGTGATTGTAGTCAATAGCAGATTAACCTATGATTAACCCCGATATAACCTTTACTTAATTTCAATAACCTTAACTTAAATTAAGTACAAAAAATCATATCAACTGCTTACGTGCCGTGAGAGCCGTAAATAGATACTAAAACTTTAGGAATAACGAACTGTGATCTTTAAAAATGAAGGTAGCACAATAGATGCCACCGCAGTCAATATAGAAAAAGCTTTTGGCGCTTATTTATGGGATAGCGAAGGAAAAAAATATTTCGACCTATTTTCACAGACTTGGTCTTTGCCTCTTGGTCACAACAATCCAAGAATTATTGATGAAGTCAAAAATCAACTTGAAAAAGTCACCCATTTAAGAACAGCCTTCTCAACAAAAGACAAAGTCGAACTAGCTCAATTGCTCATAAAACTTTCGCCCCAACCCTTAACCAAAGTTAACTTTAGTCTTCATGGCAGTCTCGTGAATGAAGGGGCGATGAAACTAGCTATCAATAGCCATGATGCTCGATACAAAATCCTCTACCTGGAAGATGGGTTTCATGGCAGAAGTTTCGCCACCATGGGAGTGAGTTGGAAAGGGACCGCTGAAAAATATCAACCCTATTTCAATCATGGAATTGAAGTAAAAAAAGACTTGGCCGATATTGAAGCCAAGATGATCCAAGAGCAGCCAGCGGCGATTATTTTAGAGCTGGTACAAGGAAACTGTGGATTTAAGATTTTGGATAAGTCATTAGTCCAGGGAATTCGAGAGCTTTGCGATCGCCATAATGTGGTGATGATCGTTGATGAGATTCAAACTGCCTTTGGCTGTGTGCAACAGATGTTCATGAGCGATCTCTATGAGGTAGAACCAGACATTCTCACTTTCGGTAAATCCATTGGTGGCGGTTTCCCCTTAGCAGGGTTGTTATACAAAGAAAAATTCTCCTTTAAGCCAGGACAACATTCCTTTACTTTTGGTCATAGTCCCATTAGTTTCACAGCCGGTAAAGTCTTCCTTGCCGAACTCACAAAAGAAGCCCATAAAGCAAATACCCTCAACAGCTATATTTATGGAAAACTTCTCAATTTACAAAAGAAATATTCAATATTAGGCGAAATACGTTCTATAGGAACTAAAGCCGCAGTTGATATCGTTGCTGGGAGTCATGAAGACAACTGTAAATTAGCCAATTTAATTGTGGAAAAAATGTTTGCCCAGGGTGTGATTATATCAGCATCAAGATATAAGGCGATCGGCGATAGTATTATGCTGCAAGCCCCACTTATATCGGAAGTAGAGGATTTACAAATGGCATTTGAAAAGCTTGATTTCGTATTGAAAGAAGTATCACAGCAAAAAAAAAAGTCTCAGCAGGCAAGATCGATCCTTGATTTAAATGAAAATGAGATTTTTCACAATGATCCTATCGATATAGTCGAGCATTCCCAAAGACATGCCATTATAGGTGAGGCGATCGCGAAAAAAATGGAACTTTCTGGCGATCAAATCGAAATCTTAACCAGAGCTGCCTGGGCGCATGATATCGGCGGAGCCTTGAAACATGAATACAAAGAAGAACAAAAATTTCTCTTGCGACTCGAATTTACCAAAACAGATCAATCAGCATTAGGTGCTAAACCCAGCTTCAATCCTAAACTATGTATCGAGCATGCTAAAGAAAGGATCGCAGCAGGACTCAGGACTGAACTTACTGCCGAAGAAACTAAAGATCCATTGCCCTTGTATTTAGAAGAGTTTGAGCTACTCAAGGGTGCGCCCTTATCTTCCAGAGAACGGGAGCTTTTAAAAAACTGGTGGTATCATCCCCAATATTCAGTTGATCTATTAAACGAAAGAAACATTATCGTTACACCAGAAGTGGAAGTGCTGATTAGATGTAACGAACAGCCCTGGCTCTTTGAAACCCATGAACGTGTTCTGCACTGTATTCAAGAGTCGCGTCTTTCGCGATCGCAGTTAAAGAATCTTTTGGCTATTATGCGTATTGCCGACATAGTAGAAAACGGCAACAACAAGAAACGACGCCATCTAAGAGGGGTTGAAGTCGAAGATTTCCCCACGACGTTAGCATTCATCAAACATAAATTTGCCCTTGATGGATTAGAAGATTGCGCCAATGCCATATCAGCTCTAGAAGAACTTAAAAACGACGGCAACGAACAGTTACTTAATATTATTTTAAAAGCTAGAGATAACTATATTGTCCTGCAAGAAGGTTTTGCTCGCGCCACAATCGAGAAGACGGTTCGCGAATCAGTCAAGATTATCGAAAATCGTCATCATAGAATTGTAAATTACAAGTACTTTCCTGAAAATGAACTAAGCATTCTTCATGATGATCTCTGGTATAAGTTTAGTTTTGTTCCCGAAAGAAAAGGTGAGTTTGATACCCTCATGCTTCTTGAAGAAGCTCTGCCAGAAAAGGTTGACGAATTAGCTATCCCCCATCTTTCCCCCAAAAATCGTAGATGCCCTTTCTGTTACCTCAATCTTGATGAATTAATCTGTAAGCTCCAACTGCCATCAAATAACATTTACTCTTTTTTGATTAATATCGATCCCTATGGCGAAGATCATCTGATCATGGCAGGAGGAAAAGAAGAACCGCAAATCCTCACCAAATCATATGTAGATGATCTTTTAGCAACATCCTATGCATTGGGAACCAACTATGAAGGCTCATTTACCAGTTTCTCAGGTGCCAGCGTTAAACATTCTCATGGTCAGTTTTATCGAGTCAAAACCCCCGTTTGGAGCAATCTGTTAGAGAATAGAATTGAAATAGTCAATAAGCGTGATGTTAATGGAGTGATTAATGGTGAGTTGGCTAACTGGCCAGCGCGCAGCATAATCATCAAAGGTTCCGATAGAACTAAAGTGGCGAGTCAAGTATGGCAAGCAACTCATAAGCTCATGAGCGAGGGAATTCCATACAATACCAAATTCATTTATTGTGAAGATGGAAATTATATTTGGCTGGTTGCCCCACGAACTCATGGTTTTATGACCTTTGCCAAGTATTTCCTAGCTGATGAAAATGAACCAGAACCCATGCATGTAAGTGGTTGCGGCAGCATAGAATCTCCTGGAGGAGATACCATTATGTTCTTCGATGTTCCCGAAGATATTTTGCCAAAACAACAAAAACTCATGGCTCAAAGGTTTGCTAAAACCTTAAGGGAGACATCAAATTGGAGCTATAAGCAGTTTCCCGGGTCAGAAAGTCTGTTGCGACGTCTCGACTTAAACGAGCTTGACGGATTAAAAATTGCCCATCGCATAGAATCAAAATCAGCCGCAGAGAAGGCGATCAATGAGGGTTTTGAGATGCTCGAAGTCGATGTTCAGTTAACGAAAGATCATCAATTAGTGGCCTTATGGGGGCCGGTTAAAAATAAGCAAATTTTTGAACTTAATTATGAAGAGCTTTGTCTGGAACTCGATAAAAATATTCTCAAGATTGAAGATCTTTGTCGACAGGTTGATGGGAATGTTTCATTTAACTTTGACCTCAAAGATTGGTCTGATAGGATACCTGGATATCGAAAGGCGCTTGTGACCGAATTAGTGAAGTTGATTAGATATCACAATCTCCAAAACAATATTCTGTTTGAAAGTTTTAATCTAGATTACGTGTTGGCGCTTAAAGCAGCATCTCAAGAGTATGGGATTGAAATTATTGGGGGTATCGCAGTGCACCAAGATGCAGTGCACCAAGATAGTGAGCCAAACTTTGTTTTAGAGACAATCCGCAAAGCTGATCATCATAATCTGGCAACTATTTTTATGTATCCAGAACTTTTATCGCCGAATGTCATAGCTGCTCTCAATGAAACGAAGCTAACTTTAATCACAAGACTAGATGAGTTAGAGCGTGATAGGCTTCAGATGATCACTTGTCCCATCGTTAGTTTGGGTTAGACGCAAGTGAGAAAACTATAGTAGGAACTAACTATATGAGAAGGGATCGAAAAGGCCGTTTGTCTGCTAAAAAAATGGGCACGGCTCCCTTACTGATTGTCGTCATTTATCTAACATTTATCGCTTTAGGATTACCAGATACTATTTTAGGTGTCTCATGGTCATCTATGCGTAGCTCACTTGCTCTTCCCCTGGAAGCTGCGGGCATTATCACTATGTTGACTACTATCTGTACAGCATTTTCCAGTTTTGCTAGTGGAATACTTTTGCATCGGTTGGGGACTGGCAGGGTTGTATTTATTAGTATCTTACTAAGTGCTATTGCTTTGTTGGGCTATTCCCTATCACCCTCATTTTGGGGGCTATTACTATGTACTCTGCCCCTTGGAGTTGGCGCGGGAGCTATTGATACGGGGATTAATAATTTCGTAGCGCTTAATTATTCCCCAAGGCATATGAATTGGCTTCACGGTTTTTGGGGGATCGGAGCGTTTTTAGGGCCTGGGATTATTACTATATATATTGCGGATTCAGGAAATTGGCGTGGCGGTTATCAGATGATTGCTGCGATCGTCTTCGTTGTTGCAGTTGTTGTGGGAACATCTTTATCTCTTTGGCGAAGTAAAAGTATTAAGGGGGAAAATACTGCATTCGAGAACAAAAATATGCAGAGAAGATCGGGACTTAAACTGATTCTACAGCGAGATGTTTTTCTTTCTATTATTGCTTTTCCTATATATGTCGCAGTAGAAATGGGTGTGGGAGTATGGTTAGCTAGCTATCTGATTGAAGGCAGGGGTTTGGATAAACTTAATGTAGGGTTAATTGTTTCGCTTTTCTACATCAGCATTACGGTCGGCAGACTTTTGGCGGGTATCGTTGCTAATAATATATCTATCCAGAGGTTGATGAACATGGGATTAGCTTTAATGTTTGTTGGTTCAGGGATGCTGATCATTCATCAAAACAGTTTGTTAGTTCCATCGATAATTTTGTTGGGGATCGGCTGTGCACCAATATTTCCCAGCATGATCCACCGTACACCCAAACTATTTGGGAAGGTTGACTCTCAAGAAATTACTGGATATCAAGTGGGAAGTAGTTATTTGAGCGGCGTCGTTATTCTTCCTGTTATGGGTTTACTAGGTAGTAGAGTTTCCCTTGAATTGATACCGATCGCGATTTGTCTATTTGTTGTGTTGCTTGCTTTTATTGTGAATTTGATTAATCGCAAACATGTTTTCTAAAGTGGAATATTATTGGACTTCAATTCTTTGTAAAAAGCTAACTACATCAAACTGGCTTAACTTTATATGTTTTTACTTGATTGTTTGCTTTAGCATTTAAATATGCTGCCCTAATTTTCTTCATTGATTCGATTGAAAGCCCCATTTTTCGTCAGTGGTCACTGAATTTTGCCAAGTCGTGTCCAAGAAATTTATGAAAGTAGAAATAGCAATATTAGACCATGAAATATTTACTTGATTAAGATCTTCTTTGGGTTACGCTGTCACTGTCTTGGTCAGCGTTCCCTTGCGTCTTACGCCGACGCGGGGTCTGACCGCAACCCAACCTGCGACTCATTCTTGATTCAATCTCAGGCAGAAATTAAATTCTTTTCAATCAACTTCTGCGTAATAGCATTTCTCAAAAATTCATTTCTTTCCTCAGCAGGCAAAGACATCCATGCATCATATTGCTCCTCTGGAATCCTGACATGAACGGGATTTTTTGCGCTTCCTTTTGGAGATATTCTAGGGATTTTTTTTAGACCTGTTGTATTGGGATGAGGATTACGCATTATTTTTATTTTCTACGTTGTATACACCGACATTTATGGTATAATTATTTTAGGAGAAGACTCAGCGATCAAACTATTTCTTCCCCCAAAAAAGTTCAAGTCGAAAACGACTCTAGATCACCGAAAAAAACATAAACGATGAATAATCATAGTATACATCAATCGAATCTAGACGTAATCGCCTCGAACACTCAGCAAAACAATATTTGAGGTAAAACGTCATGACTAAAACATATCTACTCAATCCCTTTGACGCTCTGTACAAGTATCAAGGCGATGTTCCCCTGAGCGATAAGCCAGAAATCCAAGAACTCAACCAATACGCGATCGCTCTAGAAGAACAAATCGCTGGAGACTTCAGCCTCAAATACCTAACCTTCGAGTTTGCCTACAACCAACTGGCCTTCGTCCGCAACGGCTTATTACTTGCAAAAATCAAATTCCTCAAACTCTACAAAGACTACGGCGATGGAACATTTGCTTCCTTTTGTCGAAATCATTTAAGAAAACAACGCTGGCAGATCAACGACACCATCAAAGCTGCCAGAGTAACTTTAGAACTTATGTACGCAGGCTTTGATATTCTGCCGACAAATATTGCTCAAGCCGTAACCTTAGCCAAACTAACAGGAGAGCAATTAGTCGAGAAATGGCGCACAGTAATTAACA
>JBCCYD010000042.1:0-23336 GCA_039190385.1 Cyanobacteria bacterium P01_F01_bin.143
GCGCCTGTTCGTATTCCCTCAATTTTTGGGCAACTATTCCCAACTGGTGATAGGTTGCAGCTTGCGAGTAGCGATCGCCGAATTCAATTTTAAGATCGAGAGCTTGTTGATAATAGTGCTGCGCCTGTTCGTATTCTCTCATTTCTTGGGCAACTATTCCCAACTGGTGATAGGTTGCAGCTTGCGAGTAGCGATCGCCGAATTCAATTTTAAGATCGAGAGCTTGTTGATAATAGCGCCGCGCCTGTTCGTATTCTCTCATTTCTTGGGCAACTCTTCCCAACTGGTGATAAACCATAGCAATCCAAAGCTGCTTCTGTCTTTCTTCTAATTGACTTAGTGATTGATATGCTTCCAGTGTTTTTTGATAATATTTGTCAGCTAATTGATACTTTTTTATGTCTAAATAACTAGTTGCATTTCTGTGGAAAGCAAATGGAATTAGATAGCCTTTTTCACTTTGCAAAAATTCGGCTGGATAATGTTCCAGCGTTTGACATACTGCTTCTGTAAAAATTACTTTACCTTGATCATCAGAAATGAGGTCAAAATAACTATATAAGCAATTGAAAATATCAAAATCCTCTCGGTGGTTTAAACAAATTTGCAGCGCATTATAGAGATTTTCATATTCAAGTCGAGTGAAATATATCCCTAATTGTTTTTCTTGGGCATCTTTAGACTGTATTAATTCCTGATAACTAGCTGCTAAAAACTTATAGTGATTCTTAAATCCTTCTTGTAATCCTTCACTGATAACATCATCTTCCTTAAGCTTATTCTTCAAAAAATAGGGGAAAACAGGTTGAATCGTCAAAAGATAAGGTGAATTTTCATCCTGGGATAGCAAACCCCAATTAATCGCTTCTTGAATGGCATCATCAAACTGTTCAAAAGGATAATCTTGAAATGGTTCTAGCTTTTGTAATTCTTCACCATAGTTTGGAATGCCTCTACGAAAAATAAAACCACTAAAAGGAGCCAAACACAATAACAATTTTTGGGCTTCGGGCGATAAATTGCTGTGGGAATATTCCACACATTGAATAATACTTTTCGTTTTATCTTCACTCTCCGTGTCCAAATCTATATCCGCCGCTTGCAATCCCGCTAAAATCTCCTCTGGTTTTTGAGTTTTCAGATTAGCTAATACCACCCTCCATTGCCAAAGGATATCCAGCCAAAAGCTTCATCAACCGCTGAAAATTATCATCTTGCCTAATCTTTACTCTCTGATTGGTTGCTACATGTCGTTCTAAGATCTTTTCTGCTAAGACAGAACGGGATTCTGGATCTAAACCCTGCAATCGATAAATATTATTCTTAAAAGTATTTTGCAGCCATTCTTCACCACCACGAGAACCTAAAACAACCTTAGTTTTACCTCCTACCAAATTATTTAAAAATTCCCGAATCTTCTTTTGTTCCGATTCGGTTAGAGTATTTTGAATTGCTAACTGTTGCCCTGTCACCGATTCCAAATTATCTAACATCAAGACATAGTTTTGCGTTCTCAATGTCTTCGCTAACTTCTGCACCTGCGCTGCTTGGTTCATCGTTTGAAAATTTGCCTGTTCAAAACGCCGATAAACCTGCTTACCAATCTCAAATAAAATCTGTTCCAGCGTCCAAGCTTTTTCGTCATAACCAAAATAGAACAAATCAACCGCAAAATTAGTCCGCTGCCACCATTCCCGCAGATAATTTAGCAAAGTAGTTTTTCCTGTGCCGCCCATGCCTTGTAACAGCAATATATTATGTTCCAGCAGTTTCTTTTCTATCTTGAGAATTTCTAGATCTCGTCCGATAAATCCATATTCTGGAGAAGGTGCGCGATATTGACTGCCAATAGATTCCCAATATTTTTCTTCTTCCTTTGGTTCAAAATTCCGTAAATTGAGATCAACAGGGCGATTATAGTAAGTTACAGGCAATAACCAATCTTCGAGATCGATTGTGTAGTTAAAATATGCCTGACGCTGTTTAATATTGAATAGTTCTTTTCTGCCCAAACGAATCGCTGTGGTAATTTCTTTCTCTTCAAACAAATGCTGATACAACTGCTGCATCATCAACTTTGCCGCCGAAACCGTTACCGAATATCCCATCGCTACCACCATCTGCATTCCAGCCGCCATTAATCGACTGCCTAAGCTAGTTTCGCGAATAATTTCTTGATTTTTTGCCTCTTCCTCGTCTCCTTGTCCCCTTGTCTCCCTTGTCTCCCCATCTCCTTGTCCCCGTATCTGCTTTCCAGACTGACAAGCATTGAGAATACAAACAGGAATATTTTGATTCGTGAGTAAATTAGCTAACTCGCTGGCCTCTACTGGTATCGCTTTTCCTTTGGTTGCGCCTTCGAAAATCAGAAAAGTCTTGACACCAGGATATTCTTCTAAATCTTCTAAACCATATCCTCGTTGAAACAGAAAACGATTAGTTTTTATTTTTTGCTGAATATTTTCATAGCTCAATAATGCCCCATGGGTATCAAAATGAATGATGTGATAATAGCCAGATCGCTTTTCTTCTAGATGTTTGCATAACGCCTCATAAGTCGCAGGGCGCAGTAATTCTATATTGACAGGTAAATTACTATTATCAATCAGTTCTACCAAAGGACGAGAGATTGTCCGATAACCGACATCAGAATCTTCATTGGGTCGCGCTGTTACCACTAGCAAATTAATTACAGGGGATTCTTTGACCTGTGCAGGAGTTGGCCGTAGGATTAACTGTTTGGCGCAGCATTATACAATCTACGGCTAAAGGTCTCGTGAAATCTGGATCTTTTAAGGCTTCCCAATGTAGAGCTTGAAATTCTGGAGTTTCACTGATTATTTCTATTGTTAGCTGACTAAGATCGCCTTTGAGTTTGTCATATTCTGTATAAACTTTTCTATCAGCAAAAACTTGATCAAATAATTTCTCACCATATTCTTTAACTGAAGCTGCTGCTCTTTTTGCCTTCACCTGATCCAGCATCGGATAGATTAGCCACTCCTCAAAATACCATTCCAATTCTTGTTCTTCTTGAGGTGTAAAGGGATCAGAAATATTAATTTCATACTCGGCGCTATCATCAAATTTAACAGTTGCGTCAAAACCTGTTGCTGTCTGCTTTTGTTCGCGGATGGTGATAACGGGCATAGCTTGGCTTTTAGGATTTTTCGGAGAAAATAAAGATGCGCTACGAGTTGAGCTAACGGCGTCTTACCTTTAATTTGATTGTATCGATAAATCTCACCAGTTAAATCGTTAAAAATAATTAAGATAGGATAATGTGGAAAACCAAATAATTTTGAATTTGCCGTAGAGACGTTGCATGCAACGTCTCTACGGGTTTTGGCTGATATGACAATCCAATTAACCGATATCGAATTAGAATCAACACGGCAATTATTGCAAGATTATCAACCTGCACAAGAAGCTATAACTATTCTAGGAGAAAATAACGGTTTGCTCGAAGCAAGTTTTGAACAATTATGGCAAGCAAAAAACAGAGTCCAAAGTCTGCAAGGAGGGAAATCCTTCTGGGAAGTAACAAAAAAAGTCTTACGTAACGAAATTTGTAGCAATGAAGGTTTTCGAGCCAAAATCAAAGAATATCTCAATAGTAAAGATCAAGCTAATGCTTCGTCTTTGCTGACAGGAGCAATTGGTTATTTAGTAGGTTCAATTTCTATTTCAATAGATTCAGCGATCGCGACAATCATTGTTCTCTACATCATGAAGGTTGGATTAGATATTTTTTGCGAATATACTGATCGCGATTAATTTCAAGATCTGCTCCGCGATCAAGTATCTTTACGAATAACTCAAGAATCACGATTATTAACGAAATGTTATTGTCCACAGATAAACACAGATAAACACGGATAAGTTATTTGTTGGCTTCATGATTAATCGCTTTTTGATGTCAACTGGTAGTAATCGCATATATTATTCGATAACTCAAGAATCGCGATTATTAACGAAATGCTATCGTCCACAGATGAACACAGATAAACGCGGATAAGTTATTTGTTGGCTTCATGATTGATCGCTTTTTGATGTTAGCTGGTAGTAATCGCAAATTATCGAAATGTAAATCTACACAAAGGCGATCGCAATTCTCTCTAGTAGAGCATCAACTTCGTTTTGAGGGATAAACCTTGGTTATTCTCTCCCTCTCCTCCGCTCCTCCGCCCCTCTGCTACCTCAGCTTCCTCCGCCCCTCCGCTCTTACCAGTTTTATAATCAATTGCGCTTAGGTCTATTCGATCGCCCGCACAGTTGGATTAGTTGCTAAATAGGCCATAAGCAACAAAATGATGCCGCTTGCTAGGGCAAAAAGAATTGTCAGATTAAAATCAACTAATAAACCTGCCAAAGCAAAGGAAAAGGGCGCGATCCCAAAGGAAGAAAGCATTCGCAAACTCATTACTCTCCCCAATATGTCAGGTGGAGTACGCTTTTGAATCCAACTGATTTCTGTCACAATAAAACAGCCAGTACAAAATCCTAAAATAACAATTGTCACGGCAGCTAAAGCGACATTGGGTACGAAACCAAGCAACATCAAACTTCCGCCCTGTATAGTTCCGAGAATTAACATTAATATTCCAAGTCGGGGCAATTTTTTGAACAATGATGGTGCTAATGCTCCCAATAATCCCCCACCACCCCAAGCGGAGTTCATTATTCCCAACGCGATCGCACCACCAGCTAAGCGACTATGGGCTAGGGCCGTGACACCAATTTGCAATGGCCCGATAAAAATAAGATTGTAGACCATAACCACTAGTAATACTGTTCTCAGCGCCGAATTCTGCCATCCATAGCTAATGCCCTCACCAATACCAGCCATTAAATTCTTAACTTTGCCTCCTAAGCTAGAATTCTGGGGTGTTAAATCATTAGAAGTCATCGTATCCTCTATATCGGGCATGAGGGAATCTTTGATCAAAAACAAACAGATTGTCGTCACGATAAAAGTTACTGCATCAATGGCAAAGGCACTTTCAATACTGATAGTTGCGATGATTAAGCCTGCCAAGGCAGGGCCCAGGGTCAAGATTAGCTGATCTACTCCTTGATTTAAGGTGTTAGTAGCTACTAATAACTCCTTTTTGACTAAACGAGGCACGATCGCTTTGGAGGCGGGAATGAAAAAACCATCTAAGATACCAAGGCAGACTGAAAATGCGTAAAGATGCCATATTTGGATATTTCCCAACGCGACAACTACGGTCAGGATAATGACAACTATCGCTCGTAAAGTATTGGCCGTTATCATCACTATGCGAGGCTTCAGGATATCGCTGACCACCCCTCCCAATAACAAGAGAACAGCACGAGGAATCGCTGCCGCCATGAGAACGGTACCTAAGCTAACTCCAGAATTCGTTAGCTGTAGAGTCAACCAAGGTAAGGCCACTAAATAAAATTGGTTGCCCAGAATGGAAATATTTTCCCCAATAAACAACAGCAGAAAGTTACGAACTGTTAGCGGTTGCCAAAAAGAAACTGGCTGCTCTTGGGGAGAATTCAATCTTGTCATGGAGAGAGGAATAATTGTAGAAGTTAAGTAATGAGTAATGAGTAATGAGTAATGAGTAGTAGAAATTAGGTTTTAATTTACTTTGCGTTCATAGCCTTGCCAATATGGTTCTCGTAGCTTGCCTTTTTGGATTTTGCCACTAGGTGTTCTCGGTAAGGATTCGACAAACTCAACACTTCGAGGCAATTTAAAGTCCGCAAGTTTACCCCGCACAAAGTTGATAATTTCTAGTGCTTTGGCCTTCATTCCTGGTTTTAAAACCACGATCGCTTTGATCGATTCGCCAAAATCTTCATCGGGAACACCAATAACTCCCACCTCGGCAATGGCGGGATGTGCCGCTAAAATATTTTCAATTTCGGCTGGATATACATTCTCGCCAGCGTAACAGATCATATCTTTAATGCGATCGCAAATATAGATATAGCCTTCATTATCTATATATCCAGCATCTCCCGTATGAATCCAGCCGTCGACTAAAGTTTTTGCAGTAGCTTCGGGCAATTTCCAATAGCCAAGCATATTAGCCGGTGATTTGATCCTTATTTCGCCAATTTTAAAGGGAGGAAGCTGCTTGCCTTGATTATCGACCGCAATCACCGATACCCCAGGAAAAGGTTTACCCGCAGATTTTAATAAATCAGTATTACTAGAAGTATGAGCTTCTTCAGGTAAACATACGGCACAATTTCCCGTCTCAGTCATGCCATAAATCTGGACAAAATCGCAGGAGAAGGTCTGCATGGCTTCTCTCAACAAAGATTCGGCGATCGGCGAACCACCATAGAGAACATACTTGAGAGAGGAAAAATCAGTCTCTTGGCATTGAGGTTCTGAGAGGACAACCTGAATCATCGCTGGCACCATCCCCGCTTTCGTAATGCGATATTTTTCCATGACTTCCAGTATTTCTAGCGGATTAAAAGCTGGGAGTAAAATATTTTCTGCTCCCGCGACAAAACCTCGAATCGCCCACCACAAGCCCCCAATATGAAAGAAAGGAACCACCAGCAAACTTTTATCCGTTTCCTGCCAGTTCATCCAATTTTGGCCTTGTTGAGTCCATTCCTTAGCTACGGCAAAAAAGCTGTAATGTCCTAGTTGAACCCCTTTTGGTCTTCCTGTGGTTCCGCTAGTATAAAGCTGCACCGCAATATCATTGGGCGATATGGTAATTTCGGGACTTTCATCGCTATATTGCTCAGTCCATTGACTATAGTTGAGCCAATTTTCCCTAGTTTCTGCTAAAGCAATAATAGTTTTAACCTTGATTAAATCACTGGCAATAGAGCCAATTAAATCGTAGAACTTTGCTCCTACAAAAAGAAGTTCTACCTCCGCATCATTGAGAATATAACTTACTTCAGCAGCAGCTAAACGCCAATTGATCGGAACTACAACTGCCTTGATTTTGGCGCAGGCAAATAAAATCTCATAGCTTTGGGGAGAATCCTGTGCCAATATAGCCACTCTTGATTCTGCTTTAATTCCTCTTGCTAGTAGAGCATTAGCCAGGCGATCGCTTTCTTTGTCTAGCTCTTTATAAGTAGTAGCTTGATCTTTAAAAATCAAAGCTCTGGCATCGGGAATTTTTTGGGCCTGGATGCGGGATAAATCTGCTAAAGTGTCAAATTCTTTCATTAATTTAGGCTCTAATAATCTATTGACCAATATTGAGACAAGTTTAAGTTTTGTCAGCTTTTCGTAGGTTGGGTTGCGGTCAGACCCCGCGTCGGCGTAAGACGCAAGGGAACGCTGACCAAGACAGCGGTAGCGTAACCCAACGAAACTAATACCTCTGTTGGGTTTCACTTCGTTCTACCCAACCTACAAGTTTAAGTTTTGTCAATCATCAGGACTTGTAATTCCCTTGCCAACATCGCAACCTGGGGTGGACGAACAATACTAAAGTGGTTGCCGGTTAAAGTTTTGCTGTAACTGTCCCCTGTGGTATATTCTCCCCAGTCAGTATGAGATACTCTTAATCCAAGTCGATCGCCAGCCCACCAAATATTGAGTTTGGTTGTGATTTTTGGTGGACTATGACCGCTCAGCAGTTTACGATGTATCTCAGTTAAGGTTAATTGTTTTTGCAAAACGTCAAGGGAAATATCATGGGTAAGAATATTTTTGCTTTGCCCCCAAGTTAAGATATGCTGTAGGCGATCGCGTGACGATAATTTAACTAATTTCTCCCGCAATGCTTGCTGTTGACTTGCCTCTAAATTGGTTATCGCAGTCACAAATTCGCCACCGAATACTGATGCTAACTCGACAAAGGGATCTTGCTCCTCAAGAGAAATATTTTCGCTAATTAAAAACGAATCCACCAACCCGACAAAAGCGACTTGTTGCTGTTGCTGTTCTAGTTGTTGGGCAATATTAACAGCTAGAACGCCTCCTAGGGACCAACCGAGTAGATAGTAAGGTCCTTGCTCTCTCTGTTGACGAATCTCTTGTGTATAGGCGATCGCCATTTCTTCAATACTCTTGTATTCTTGGTTGGGATCATTAATAGCGCAAGATTGTAATCCATAGATGGGACGATCATTACCTAAACAATTTGCCAGGTGTTTGTATGCCATCACTTGTCCCCCCACAGGATGAATACAAAATAAGGGTGGCTGAGTTCCTTCAGTTTGAATTGGCACTAGACAGTTAGGTTCAACTAAAATATCCCCATCTTCAGCAACTAAAGCTGCTAGCTGGGCTATGGTTGGATGTTGAAATAGAACACTTAGGGGAATATCTGTACTTAGTTGTTTATTTATTTTTGAGATTACCTGTAAAGCTAAAAATGACTCTCCTCCCAACTCAAAGAAATTGTCGTTAATTCCCACTCGCTCTAGCGTGAGAACTTCTTGCCAAATGTTTGCCAATAAACTCTCAACCGAATTGCGTGGAGGAACAAATATCTGATTTAATTCTGCGGTCTTAATTTCTGGTGCAGGTAATGCTTGACGGTTAATTTTCCCATTAGAGGTTAAGGGCAAGGACTCTAAAAACATCAGACTAGATGGCACCATATACTGGGGTAACTTCTGTTGTAAGTACTGCCGCAACTCATAAACCAGCGATCGCTCGCTTTGTTTATTTTGTGGCTTAAACCATTGCTGAGTTTGGCTGAGATTTATTTTTCCTCCCACAAAGCTATAAAGCAAAATTTGACTAGATGCTAGTTTTAATAAGTCCTGTATAGATTCAGGTGCTAAGTAGCCAATGGGACAGAGACCGATTTCCTGTTTCGGAGCTAAATGAGCTAATAGCTGCCCTATATGCCCTGCTTCGAGGAGACAGAAATCTCTGGCCAACTCGCCATACATCGGAGATATCGCCTGCAATTGCCCAATTAAAAATATCGAAAAAGCAGCCCCTTCAAAAATGGGTTGATTAGCACCATAAACTTGCTGATCTATCTGACTTACATCATTAACTAAAAGCAAATTATGAGTACCCCGATGGTAATAGTAAACCCCTCCTGCTAAACCAGCGACCCGATCTGGTTTCACAAATAAGTAAGTTTGTACAGGATAAAGATTGCCCGCGGAGGGATAAAGATATTTGGGTAGAGGATAATCTGCCAATTTCATTTGTCGTAGACAGCTCAGAAATTTACTTAGTTGTTCCAGTTCCAGGGGTTGAGGTGAAAATTCTCGATAACTCTGGCGCTCTAAGTAAGCTTGCTTTGTCTCTTCATCAAACTCAGTTGAGGGCAATTTCACACTCACCACAGAAGAGTCTAGTTTTTGTAATCCTGGTTGGCTCAATTTAAACTTGATGCGTTCTAGAGGATCAGTCAAGACCCCTTCAAGTTGCTGTGGTTCATAGGCTTCGACTAAGTTTTGCGTTGATTTTGTCCCTTGCTGGTCTCTTTCTCTGACAATATAAGCCGCCAACTGTTTACTTCCTGGCTCTTCTCCCACTGCTGTCACTACTGTTGTCGTTACTTCTGGATGTTGCTGTAAGACTGCTTCTATTTCTCCTAATTCGATACGGTAGCCATT
Source organism: Cyanobacteria bacterium P01_F01_bin.143 (assembly GCA_039190385.1). Taxonomy (GTDB): domain Bacteria; phylum Cyanobacteriota; class Cyanobacteriia; order Cyanobacteriales; family Xenococcaceae; genus Xenococcus. Next base: position 9,547 of record JBCCYD010000042.1, read on the forward strand.
GATTTTGACCTGAAAATCTCCTCTTCCCAAAAATTCAATATTGCCATTGGGTAAATAGCGTCCTAAATCTCCTGTTTTATACAGTCTTTCCCCCGTTACTGGATGGGTAATAAAACTGCCATTGGTTTTCGCTTCATCTTGCCAGTAACATAATGCTAGTCCTACCCCGCCAATATACAGTTGTCCTGGAACCCAAACAGGAGCAGTTTCCATTAGTTCATTGAGAACATAAAAGCGTTGATTAGCCAAAGGTTTGCCATAGGGAATACTTGTCCAATTTGGATCAACCTCTTGAATCGGATAACAAATCGACCAAATCGAAGCCTCTGTTGCTCCTCCTAAACTCACCACTTCTATACTGGGGCAAAATTCTGATATTCGACTGGGTAAACTTACTGGCAACCAATCTCCACTGAGTAATGCTAAACGTAACGGTAAACTAGTCTCTGGTTTAGTCGCCAGATACTCACTCAACATCTGCATGATTGCTGGAACCGAATTCCAAATCGTGATATTGTGCTTAACTATCAAATCTCGCCAACAAGCTGGATCTTTCAATAAGTCGGCAGTTGGTACCACGATCGCGCCCCCTACCGCGAGAATGCCAAAAATATCGTAGACGGAAAGATCGAAGTTTAAGGACGAAATGGCTAAGATGCGATCGCTCTTTTCTACCTTAAATCTCTGGTTAATATCTAAAATAGTATTAACTGCTCCACGATGGTCAATGGCTACTCCCTTGGGTAAACCTGTAGAACCAGAAGTATAGATTACATAGGCTAGATCCCGATTACTTTGCACTAATTCTAAGGGCTCATAATTAGCGTCCTGATCCTCTACGTACAGACAACTATAATCGTTCTTATTTAACCAAGATAAATCACCTTCTAAATCAGACTGAGTGACGACTAACTTAACGTTGCCCTGTTCCAGCAAATATTGCTGTCGCTCTTGAGGTAACGTAGGGTCAATTGGTAAATATGCCGCCCCAGAAATTAAAATCCCTAAAACCCCGACAATTTGCTCCCATCCTTTGGACATGATAATTGCCACTAAGCTGTTGGGAGTAGCTCCCAGGTCGCGCAGTTGATGAGCTAATCCATTAGCGCGATCGTATAGTTCCTTATAAGTAAGAGTGCGTTCTGAACTGATAATGGCGGGGGAATTAGCACAGACTCCGACTTGCTTGATAAATAAACTATGTAGAGTTTCTCCACTCAGCGGTGCCTCGGTATCATTTACTGCCCTGCGCTGGGATAATTGAGTTTCTGAAAGTAGCGATCGCTCGGTTTGATGCCAGAACTCATTGGAGGTAGCAAGACGCTCCAGCAGTTCACAGAAAGCACTAAACATATCATCGAGCATACCCGCAGGAAATAATGCTTCTACCCCATCCCAAGTAACAGTTAAGGCTCCATTACGCTCGCCAATCTGGCAATCTAACCAAACTTGAGAGGTTTGACTAATGCTATAAACAAGTTCTCCTAAATTATCCAGCAAGGAAACATCTCTACCCAGGGAATCTAAACCGAGTGTACTAGTGAACACAATGGGCATTGCTTGCCAGCTTGATTTGCGTCTATTAAGTTCTCGCTGAACTTCTAAGCCACCGATATAGCTGTGATCGAGATCTTGCCAGAGTTGTTTTTGTATTTCTTGGCTACTTTCAATAAAAGAATTTGCCTCACGATTTATTTCCAAAAGAGTTATGGAGGTAAAATCCCCCACAATCTCATTAACTTGAGAATGGAGTGGAAAACGATTAAACAGAGTTAAATTAATTGTAAATTTGGCACTCTTACTCCACAGACCGATAATTTCGGCGAAAGCACTTAGCAAGAGTCCTGAAGGAGTTATCTGGGATTGTTTTGCCCGCTCCTGTAATTTTTGCCATTGAGCGGGATCAATTTCAATAGTACGGCGTTTAAACTTAGGTTGGATGATTGAACTAGGACTAACGGCTAGCGGCAATTCTGGGGCTGGGGCTAAGGTATCTAAGCGATCGTACCAATACTGTTGCGATCGCAGATATTGGGGTGTATCTTGCAAATTTTCCTTAGCTAAAACATAATCACGGAACGTAAGCTCTAAACGAGGCAATTCAACTTCTAAATTCTCATATAGTTGCAACCATTCCCGCAAAACAATAAACATGCTCCAGGCATCTCCCACCGTGGCATCAAAACCTAGATGGAGTCTAGTCCGTCCCTGGGGTAACACAGTGGCGCGAATTTCAAACAAGGGCCAGCTATCTAGAGAAATCATATCGTGGGACATGCGATCGCGAATCTGGTTTAACTGCTGGGCAACCTCTTCGGCTGAGTCTGAGTGCAGCTCTAAAGCTTCTATTTCATAGTTCGGGACTTCCTCTAATACTTGCTGCTGTCCGTCGGCTAAAACCACCATTCTCAATTGGTCATGGCGCTTTACGACTTGGTGCCAAGCTAAGTTCAATCGCTCAAGATCAATCTGCGATCCTTCTATTTCTAAGTAACCATGAGTTGCCACATTTCCCAGTTCAAAAGCTTCATTCCGTCCTAACCAGTAAGCTTGCTGAATATCTGTCAGGGGAAAGGGTTGATAACGCTGAGCTAGCTCGGGAATAATCTTCGGTAAGGGAATAAAAGAACTCCGTTCCCCCTGATTTTCCACTTGGCGTAACTCCCAAAGCGTCTTTTCTAATCCTTCTACTGTGGGATATTCCAACAAACGACGGAGAGGAAACTCCAGACTAAAGGTGCGTCGCAGTCGGGAAATTACCTGAGTGGCCAGCAGAGAATGTCCTCCCAGCTCAAAGAAGTTATCGTAAATGCCCACCTGTGGTAATTCCAATACTGAAGCCATAATGTCTGCGATCGCGGCTTCTGTTGGAGTACGAGGGGGCACAAATGTTTTACTGGATTCGTTGGCTAAATCTGGTATGGGTAAACCACGGCGATCGATCTTGCCATTGGGACTCAAGGGTAAAGCATCTAGGAAGACAAAAGCCCCAGGAATCATATATTCAGGTAATTTCTGCCGAATCAATTCCCTTAAATCATGGCTAGTGAGAGTTTCCGATTGAGCTACCACATATGCGGCTAAATACTTATTCCCTAACCTCTCTTCCCTCGCTATGACCACTGCTTCTTTGACCTGGGCATGACTTCTCAATACCCCTTCTATTTCCCCCACTTCAATACGGAAACCTCGCACCTTAACCTGATTGTCGATTCGCCCCAAGAATTCAATATTGCCATCGGGGAGGTATTTTGCGAGGTCGCCTGTTTTGTAGAGCAAGGGCGCGGAGGGGCGGAGGGGCAGGGGGGCGGAGATAACAGTATCTAATTGTTCACCGTTTGCTGAAAATGGATTTCTAATAAATTTCTCATCCGTTAAATCGGGTCTATTTAGATATCCTCTGGATAAACCCACTCCCCCCAAATACAATTCCCCTGGAACGCCAATAGCTACTGGTTGGAGTTGCTTATCTAAAATGTAAATTTGCGTATTCTCAAAGGGTTTGCCGATAGGAACAATATCTTCGTCGGTTAACTCTACCGTTGTACTTTCAAAATAGGTGCTATCGATAGTTGCTTCGCTCACGCCATAGGAATTAATTAATCGGGTTTGCTCGTGACAAACAGAGCGAAACTGTGACCAATCCCTAACATATAAAGTATCTGAACCAACAACCAGTAATTTCAGCCCGTGGAGATTTTGCTGAGTGCTTGCGACATATTCCACTAGGTTTTTCAACACCGCAGGAACAAATTCCGCACTATCAATCTTCTCCTCTGCTATCAGTTGATACAACTTTTCTGGTTCTAATAAAAAATCCCGAGGACATAAAACTAATTTAGCTCCCGAACCTAGAGCCCGAATCCAATCTCCACTAAAAACATCAAAAGAAAAACTTGCCATCTGAAGGTGACTAGTAAGAGTTTCTAACTTATAAGCATCTGACCACCCTTGATAGGCATTAACCAAACTGCGGTGAATCACCTGTACGCCTTTGGCCTGACCCGTTGAACCGGATGTATAGATGGTATAGGCCAAATTATCTGGTGTAGTGGCAACTGCTAAATTAGTTTCATCATGGAGCGATATTGCAGTTAAATCTCGATCTAACAAAATAATCTTGGCGTCTTGCTCTGGTAGTTCTGTAACTAGCTGCTCCTGAGTTAATAAAACCGACACCCGCGCATTATCAAGAATAAAACTCAAGCGCTCTTGAGGATAATTGGGGTCGAGGGGTAAATATGCTCCTCCTGCTTTGAGGACCCCTAGCAGAGCGATAATCATCTCTAGAGAGCGATCGAGGCAAATTCCCACTAAAATTTCAGGTTTTACGCCCAACTCTTGTAAATAGCTGGCTAGCTGATTAGCTCGACGATTTAACTCGCCGTAGGTTAGCTGAGAACCTTGATATACAACCGCTACAGCATTAGGCGATCGCGCTGCTTGCACTTCAAATAATTCATGGATGCATTTAGTATGGGGATACTCTGTTTGAGTTTGATTCCACTCTACTAATATTTGATGCCGGGCGCGATCGCTAAGTAAAGCAGGTAGCTGGCTGACGGGCTGGTCAGGGGTGGCAACAACAGCGGTTAACAATGTCTGAAAATAACTGCCTAACCGAGCAATTGTCTCAGCTTCAAAGAGGTCTGTATTGTACTCCCACCAACTGACTAATCCAGTTTCAGTTTCTGCCATAGCTAGGGTCAAATCGAATTTGGCGATCTCTCCTGTAATTTCTACCGTACGAAGAGTCAAACCTGGTAATTCTAATGTCCCCATAGGTGCATTTTGCCAAGCGAACATGACCTGGAACAGAGGACTATAAATAAGATTGCGTTCTGGTTTTATCGCTTCTACCACCCGATCAAACGGGACATCTTGGCGATCAAAAGCATCTAGGGATACCTGGCGTACCTGAGCTAGTAATTCCGAGAAACTGGGATTGTCTGCAAGATCGAGGCGTAGTACCAAAGTATTGACAAAAAAGCCGATCAAATCCTCAATCTGCTCTTGGTTACGGCGAGCAATTGGTGTCCCGACCACAATATCTTCTTGGTTACTCCAGCGAGAGAGTAGTGTTACAAAAACCCCCAAGAGAATCATAAATAGGGTGGTTCCCGTTTTTTGGCTCAGGGTTTTTATTTGCCCACTGAGATCCCTCTCAAGGTAAAATTTTCGCGTTGCCCCATTGAAGGTTTGTACCCGAGGGCGTACTTTATCGGTGGGTAGTTCTAATAAAGGTGGTGCACCAGCCAAATGTTGTTTCCAGTAATCAATTTGGGCTTGGTAGGCTTCTCCTCTGACTCGCTGTTGTTGCCACAGAGCAAAGTCGCCATACTGAAGCGGTAATTCTGCCAAAGGAGACGGCTTATCTGCTAAAAATGCTTGATATAGGGTTGATAGCTCCTGGATTAACAGCCCCATTGACCAAGCATCGGAGATAATGTGATGGGCTGTTAATAATAGGATATGGGCGCGATCGCTTAAGCGCAATAGCTTAACTCGTAGCAAAGGACAGGTATCGATCGCGAAGGGTTCATTTGCCGATAACTGCGCTAATCTTTGCACTTCTTCGGCTGTGCAATCTTCAACGGCTATTTTTATTTTTGCTGCTCCCTCTGCATCCCCTGCTCCCCCTGCTCCCTCTGCTGGCTCAATGATCTGAACTGGCACATCATCAACTAACTCAAAGCGAGTACGCAAAACCTCATGTCTGCGAATGATTTCTGCGATCGCCTGCTCTAGTATATTTACCTGAACTTCGCCCTCCATCTCTACCGCTAGGAACATATTGTAGCTAGCATTGCGATCGCTGAGTTGATACAGATACCAGAGTCTGCCTTGTGCTGGAGATAAAGGGATCTTTTCTGAGCTTACTCTACGAGTAATTGTTACCAACTCGCTTAATTCGGCTTTTCCCTGACGATGAGCTAAAACGCTGGCCTCTAACTCTGCTACTGTCGGAGCTTCAAATAAAATTCTAGTTGGTAATTCAACTGAAAAAATGCGCTTCAAGCGGGAAATAACCTGAGTTGCCAAGAGGGAATGTCCTCCCAACTCAAAGAAATTATCATAAATGCCAATGCGATCAAGTTGTAGAACTATACCCATAATTTCAGCGATCGCGGCTTCTGTGGGGGTACGAGGAGCGACAAACTTTTCTAGGCGATCTTGGGTGAGATCAGGTGCCGGTAAAGCTCGGCGATCGATTTTTCCATTGGGAGTCAAGGGGAAAGTCTCTAGCACCACAAAGACCCCAGGAATCATATATTCAGGTAGCTTCTGTTGCAGAAAACTTCGCAATTGACGACGATTTACTGATTCCCCTTTGCTGGTAACATAGGCTGCTAAATATTTGCTGCCCTCTGTCTCTGAGCGTGCTACGACAACTCCTGATTCTACTTGGGGATAAGTCGCGATCGCTGCTTCAATTTCACCAATTTCAATACGAAAACCACGAATTTTTACCTGATTATCAATTCTTCCTAAAAACTCAATATTGCCATCGGTGTTATGTCGTGCTAAATCTCCTGTTTTATAAAGCAGGGGTGCATTCTCCTCTGCCCCTCCGCTCCTCCGCTCCCCCGCTCCTCCGCCCAGAAAGGGATTAGGAATAAACTTCTCTCCAGTAAGTTCCGGTCGATTATGATAGCCCTGGGCTAAACCTGCACCACCGATATATAGTTCCCCTGTGACTCCTATTGGGACAGTTTGTAAATAGGAATCGAGAATATAAACCTGGGTATTCGCGATCGCTTCACCAATGGGCACCGATGATTTCGCGCTACGCTCTTGAGAAGTAACTTCATAAACCGTTGACCAGATAGTAGCTTCGGTTGGGCCGTACATATTCCACAGCGAACTGGCATTTTGTTGTAGTTTCTCAGCTAATTCCTGAGGTAATTCTTCTCCACCACAAAGAATTTTCAATTTCTGACTACTATTCCATTCCGCAGCTAATAGCATCTGGTAAGTTGCCGGGGTTGCTTGTAGTAGAGTTATCCCTGAATTTTGAATTAAATTGCCCAACTCTTTTCCCGAAGTTGCTACTTCGCGACTAGCAATAATCACCCTCGCACCAACAATGAGCGGCAGATAAAGCTCCAGTGCGGCAATATCAAAGGATAAAGTTGTTACTGCTAACATAATAGCTTCTGGGCTAATTCCCGGTCGCTCTTTCATCGAGAGTAAAAAGTTAGCCAAAGACTGATGGGATATGCGAACCCCTTTAGGATTGCCTGTAGAACCAGAAGTATAGATTAGATAGGCTAGATTTTCTGGCTGTATTTTATGATTAACATGATTAATAATTGGCTCAACTTCAGTATGCTCTGAGAAATTTTCATCTAGACAAACAAGCTCAATCTCACTATCTAACTGCAAACGAGGGACAATATGCCTCTGAGTTAAAACAATCTTCGCCTCACTATCTGCCAAGATATAAGTTAAACGCTCTTGGGGATAGGCAGGATCAATGGGAACATAAGCACCCCCAGCTTTTAGAATAGCTAAAAGTCCCACCAGCATTTCTAGAGAGCGATCGAGACAAATAGCTACCAAACCATCTGGTTTAATCCCCAAATTTTGCAAATGCTGGGCCAGTTGATTAGCTTGACTATTTAATTCTCTGTAAGTAAGCTGCTGTTGCTCAAACACTACGGCTACCGCATCGGGCGATCGCTCTACCTGAGCCTCAACTAGTTGGGTAAAACAAGCAGAACCAAAATCTTGTTGCGTTTCATTCCCAGCTTCTAATTGCTCTTTCTCTGCTGATTCCAACATGGGTAGTAAACCCACGGCTTGCTCACTATTTTCCGCGATCGCAGACAATAAATTTTGCAAATGACCAGCCATACGCTCGATGGTAGCTACTTCAAATAAATCTGTGTCATACCGAAAAATGCCAAAAATAGATTCACTTGTCTCCATCAGATCAAGACCAAGCTCGTATTGTCCTTCCTGTTGGGGAATCACAAATGGCTCTAAAGTTAACCCGCCCCAATTTTCTTTTCTGGGGGCAGCCGAGGATATGGATAATTCATAATCTGCTCCCATATCCTGCAATTTCAGTAGATTAAAAGTTACTTGAAACAACCCGCTCAGAGTCGCATCATGGTTAACCTGTAACCGTTCGATGAGCAACGCAGAAGGATAATCTTGATGGGCAAGGGCCGCTAATACTGTCTGGCGTACCTGAGATAACAGAGCTGAAAATGTCAAATTGTCAGTAATCTTGACTCGTAGAGCAAGCATATTGATGAAAAAACCCACAGTACGCTCAAACTCTGACTGACTTCTGCCCCCCGCAGGAGAACCAACGATAATATCAGACTGGCCTGTATAGCGATACAGTAGCACTTGATAGGTCGCTAATAGAGTCATATAGAGCGTTGCTCCCTGTTCTTTGGCGATCGCCCTTAAGCCCTCGGTTAAAGAATGGTCTAGTTCAAATGTATAGGATGCTCCTCGCTGATTTTTTATCATCGAACGGGGATGATCAACAGGCAATTTAAGAATCGGTAACTCACCACCTAATTGTTGTCGCCAATAATTCCAATGGGATTCTCCCACAGGACTTGGGATCATTTCCTTTTGCCACCGCACAAAATCCCCATATTGTCGCTCAATCGGTGGTAAAGTTACAGCTTCGCCCCGACTTTCTCCCTGATAGAGCGATCGCAATTCCTCAAGCATTATTCCCAAGGAAAAGCCATCAATCGCAATATGGTGTACGCTCAGCAAAAGAAGGTAATCCTGAGGTGCACAAACAAATAGAGTCACCCGCAACAAAACACCCTGTTCTAAATCGAAAGGCTCACGGTTAGCCGCGATCGCTCGTTCCCGTAGTTCCGACTCATTCCAAGTTGCCGCATCAATCTGCCGAATCTTAACTTCCTGCTGTTCCTGAACTATTTGCTCAGGTTCTCCATCCTGCTGTTGAAAAATCGTGCGCAGAGTCGGATGGCGATCAACTAGTTTTTGCAAAGCTCTTTGTAAGGCCCCAATATTCAGATCAGAACAAATACGTGCTGTAAAGGCAATATTGTAAGCTGCACTATCAGGAACTAATTTAGCTAGAAACCATAGACCTTGTTGTCCATAGGTCAGAGGATAAGATTTTGGAACATCATGATCCCGTGAGCTAGCATTCGATGGAGAAGTTTGCGATTGAGATTCCATTACAAGCTGACTCACCGCCACTACCAAATCAGCTAAGCTAGCATCCGCCATAAACTTAACCGCACTGATATCCACTGCCAAATCCTTTCTCAGCCGATTCCTCAGTTTCACCGCGATCAGCGAATCAATCCCCAAGTATTGCAAAGGTTGCTGTTCTTCTACGTCCGATGGCTCAACACCTATGAGCTTGGCGATCTGCGCCTGAAGATAAGTGACTAAAATTTGTCTACGTTCGCTTTCAGTTAGGTTTTTAAGTGTTTTAGACTCTACTTGGGTATTCATGCTAATACATTATTAGTTTGCTGGGCATTAACTGATTTGAGGGGCTCATCGTTGAGAATTGCGATCGTAACCTCCCCTTCTGCCCAACCTTCATGGTGATCATAAAAGGCACAGGAGTTTTTAATCATAATTAAATTGCCGCGAGCCACAAATTTAGTAATGGCGAGTGTCCCCTGAAAATTTCTGGCATTGATTGGTTTTTTGAAAGCACTAGAAAACTTGGCGATAAAACAGTGGCTAAGCTGTCGACTTTTAAAAGTTTCTATGTCCCAACCTGCCATCGCCTCAGCTAGATTATGTTCGATTAGATAGGCGACCATAACATAGCAAAGCTGATTGAAGCAAATATTAAACTCAACTGCATTAAAATGTCCTGTATCAGCAATGTAACAAGAGTCAGGAATTGAGAACTCTCCTTGGACAAACCATTGTCCATTGTCTGATGATTTGGGGTATTGAACTTGAGCTTTCTGAAGATACTTACAATGTCCTTTATATGGCTCAATAAATCTATCCAACAAATTTTGGTCTATGTTGTCTACTTTGACAAATTCTTGCTCAATATTCATGATTAAATACCTGATAAATTTGCTCAAAACTGAGAGAGATGAAAGATGTGTCTTTGCTCGATTCCCTCGATAAATTAGAATAGGCTAATGATTTGAATCTATTAGTGCATTTAGTGCATAATTTGGCACTATATACTCGCTCTTTCTTGACTAACTAGTTAGCAATGATTCGGCTGGCTTTTTCTCAGAAGTATAAAAAGGCAGTCCATCATAAACTCCAATGCGATAGCTGACGCTTTTTTCTCCTGGTGGTACTGTCGATGCCATGTGATTCAGCGCTCTGTTTTCCCACAGAATAAGATCTCCATCTTGCCAAATATGGGTATGAATATGTTCTTTCCTCTCGATGAACGCAAACAGTTCCTGCAATACTTTTTGGTTGGTTTCATAATCTAAACCCTCGATTCCTGTTGTAAAACCTGAACTGGCATACAAAATTTTGGCTCCAGTAAGGGGATGGGTTATGACTGCGGGGTGTCTAACGGCAGGAAATCTCTCTGAGATACCTTTGAGAATATCGATAATGGCTCTATCGATGTCCCATTCCTGAACTTTGTACCGTAATTTCCCATCATGGATCAGATATTTACCGTCGACATGGCTTTTTAGCTGAGCGGGTAACTTTTGGTAGACCTGCTGCATATCGATGTAGTAAGTCTCCCTAATCGACTTGGGCAAAATTTGTGGATAGAGCATGGTAAAAGGCAACGGCTCTTCTAGAAACGCACAGTCTGTATGCCAATATCTACCCGTTCCCTTAACTCCCACCTTTTTTCCATCTTGGGGAACATTGGATGAGACGAAAAATTCGGGATATTTTGGGTGATGGTAATTATCTTGGGGATAGACTTGTGGCGTACCAATTTTTCGAGCAAACTCTATATACTGATCATCGCTAATATCTTGCTCTCTAACAATTACCAGTTTGTGCTCATATACAAGTTGTCTAATTGAATCGCACTCTGCTGGAGTTATTGAGGCAACGTTTGTATCCAGAATTTGAGCACCAATCTGGTTTGAAGGTGGTGTAACTACTTTCATATTTTTTTTGGTAAATACTTTACTGTAATGTCCCTGGGAAAATTTTAAGATTTCAAATCACTTGCATTATCTTCACTACTTAGCTTACTTATTACCTTAGTTTAAAAGTAGCAGTAACTCTTCAAATTTCTAGAAAAATAATCTTTATTTCATCATTTACAACGAGTCGTAGTTGATTCTCCTTTCAAGTAAGAAGTTTATGCGTGACATCAGTTTCTAAATCTTGGGATTTAATGCATAGTGAAGAAATGACCAATAAGATACGGTTATACAAATTAGACTAAACCCAAGCAATAAGTTGTTAACCAAAGATGATTGAGCCGCGATCGCGATTCTCTCTAGCCAGGCAAATTTAACAATCACTGACCCCAAGTACAAAATTAAACTGACTAATCCAATTTTTAGTAAGTATGGTTCGGTACGAGAAGGGGAGATCACACTTAGGATAACGCCACATACCAAGGTAATGACAAAAATCACCCACATCAAGGGTACAGCTTTTGAGCGCATCAAAACCATTACTTCGAAAAAAGTTGGGTTACTGGTAATTTGAGTCGCTGTTTCGATGAAAAAGATCCAAAAGAAACTAACTCCCAAACAGATTGCTAGAAGAGTCAAAATGGCGATTATAGTGATGATTTCTAAGCCCATTGTTGTAGGTGATCGTAAAACTGTTTATTAACTTAAGCATTCCTTACTTGATGATTACTTAATTTAAAAACTGAAAAAATATTCTATTGATATGGCTATTGCGTAAATCCTAACTTGTCTTACAAGGACCCTTGTAAAGAACATCATGCTCAATTTCCAATACATTATCTAGCACGTTTTCATGAATAGTCACATTTCCAAATAATCTTGCGATACCTTGATCAGTCAAGATTGAAATTGAGTTTAATTTTTGAAGATGTGTAATTTCGCTTTGAGAGTTAAGACACTTTTTAGTTGAAGATTCGCATTTCTCTATTTTTTTTATATAAAAATCAGCATACTCATAGTACGGCTTACCTTCCTCTATAAACTTTAGAGTCTCAAGTGCTTTTTTAGAATCTTCAGTAAAATATTGTGCTATTCCTTTTCCAATATAGGCTAAGTAATTTGGTGATTCGTTTTTTTCTTCTACAATTTGTATTGCATTTTCAAATTTTTCTAGCGCATTTTCGTAACGCTCTTTCCTATCGTTTTTGTCTTTTTCATTTAATAAAAGTGCAAATCCAAGATCTCTATATGCTTTATCAAGCTTAGGATCTCCGTCTATTACAATTTGAACGTTGGAGTCTTTTTGAGGATCTTTTATGCTAACCGTCCCACCTTCGATGGCTAACCGATACCACTCAATTGACTTCTGATAATCATATTTGCCTGTAGACATCATTGCAAATACAGAACCTATATTATACGCTATTTGGTTAGATGGTTTATCTTGATTATATGGTGTATTTAGTATTGCTTTCCTGAAATCATCATATGATTCTAATAAATCTTCTGGGCTTCCCTTCCAAAAATAAGCCATTCCTCTACTCACTAAAGCCATATGAGTTACAGGAACTGAAATGTCATCACTGATCTCAAGTATATACTTGTCATAAAGATCAATGGCTTTATCGTGCCCACCCTTTCTTGGCTCTTTATTACTGAGATAATGACCAATTTCTATAACCATTTGTCGGCTGATATTATCTTCCGGTGGATATTCAGAAAAAAGTTTCATAGCTTCCTCATATCGCTTAGATGGATTCTCACAAGCTACTTTTGTATAAGATTTATCGTTATTGTTATTTTCTAGAGAAAGAGAATAATCAAGATCGTCAAGCCAAGCTAAATAGTAGGCGATTTGCGGATCTTCTGGGGTTAGAGCTTTTGCTTCTTTAAACTTTGTTCTTGCTTCTTCAATTCCATGTCTTTCCTTGTTCAATAGAATATCTCTTGCTTTATCTTTTAATTCTTGTGCTCTTTTTTCTTCTTCAGATTTCTCTGGCTCTAGATTTACTGAAACTTCAGTAGTTAGTGATGGCGTAGCAGACAAATTTCCTTTACTTTCAATTCCATTTCTTTGATTCTCCACGGTTTTCTCATATATTTGTGGATCTATTCCTTCTGTTGACTGAGATACTGAAAGATTAGTAGATGTTGTGTTTTTGTTATGAGATAAAAGTTTTGTCCCATTAATAGCGAGGAACATAGATGCTATCAATACACCTATAAATGTGAGTTTCCTTACGCGATTATTTAAGCTTTCACCTGAAAGTATGATTATGAGTGCTGCTAATATACAGAACCATCCTGCAAAGTAGAAGAGAGTTTGCTTATTTGAATCTAGTTCTATTGATAAAAACTCAACTTTACCAAGCATAGCCAAAAGAATTAATAGAAATCCTACTATCAGAAGCGAAATAATCCAAGCCTCTATTTTCCTAAAAATACTGAAAAATTCATTAATATTCATTGGAGCTATTTATAATTAATTTTAATTGCGAATTAATCTCAATTATTTTCATGATACTTATCTTGTTGTTGAGATGATAATTTTTGTACATAATAATTATCATTAAACTTAAATTAATGGTTTTTTCTGTAAAAAAATATGAGGTACCATAACTAAGATTATTATAGTTAAAAGCTTAGACTACTTTTGTGATACTTGTTTATTGCTTATATTTTAAGCGGTAAGTACTTGAGTTTTTAAATGTTAAATTTGTATATTTTTTGTTTGTA
>JBCCYD010000043.1:0-23218 GCA_039190385.1 Cyanobacteria bacterium P01_F01_bin.143
GTGGATAACCGAATGTTTTTATTGACATTAACTTTTTTCAATAATGCCTTTGGATAGTAACGGAACAATTTTGGTCGCTAAGGAAAATTTAATGGCTGAAACCCTTATGAATCAGGGGCTTTAATTTTTAAATTCAAAATGCATTGAAACTATTTATAGAGGCAAGTCAGTATATTAGGCTACTGTCCCGCTTTTGTTCTTTATTGGGACAGTTCTTTCCTGAAACTATTGCTAAATGGTGATTAATGTGATCAATTATAGAGAACGATTTTATTGGGTTTAAGCTACTTTTTCCCTAAAAACAGTCTAATTAAGGAGAAACAACAATATTGGTAATTTTGGGGTATTTTAAAGTAGGTGATATTGCTTTAGATGAAACCTATTTTCTACGCTATCTGTCTTTTCCTTATCAGTCTTATTTTCACATTTGCTACCTATGTCAGCATACCTATGTCAGCATTAATAAATAACAAAGATACTTATTTCAAAAAACGCCCGAGAAATATCTATTTTAATTTTAACAGATGATTACGCTTTATACGAAGACTTATTGCAGTTGTATCTTCGCCGTCAGAAATACTTATATTAATCTTTTATTTAATAGGGAGATGTTACAATTTAATGATTAATAAATAAAAAACTAAAAAATAAGAAAATTATTTTTTAATCATGTCTATAGCTAGAGACTTTGGTAAAGCTGTAAAAAGTGTTGGTCAGAATACTTGGATTCCTGTTTGGATATTACTTAGTTTGGGTTCCGGAGGTTCATTAAATATTTTAGGTTATATCTTCTTTCTGATGGGCCCAACTTTTACAATTGTCGGATATATAATTGAAAAAACATTTGAAAATTATGAAGGTAAACCCAGATCAGAAACACTACCGAAAATAACTGTTAAAGGATCTGTTAACGGAGATATAAAAATGGAAAAAGGTGATACGATTTCTTTTTCGAACATGTCTAATAGTAATATAAATATTAAATCAAGATTGGATAATGTATCTCAAATAATTAGCACTTCACCAACACTCACAGATAGTCAACAAGGAGACTTAATAAAATTAATAAACAAACTAGAATTACTAGTTAAGCCTCTTTCTGAAGAACATCCTCGCGCTGTTGAAAGGATTGTGAAACAAGCTGAAACATTGTCAGAGGAAATAGCTACACAAAACCAAGATAAAAGTTTTTTGAATATTACTTTAGAAGGTCTAAAGAAAGCTGCTGAAGCTTTCACTGATATAGAACCAAATGTTTTAACTGTTATTGGGAAAATAGCTAGTTTAATAGCTAGTATTTAGATGTTTATCTCTGTTTACTAAAATCAGAATACGACCCTCGACAGAACAATTACCCTTCTAGCCACCTCAATTTCTGAGAAAAACACTACTTCACACAAACTCCCGTTTACGCACAAGGCAAAACCAAACACCATAGCCTTTTTGGAATAAGGGTTATCGACTTTATAAAGGATATGAATTTTCGTAATTACAAAAATTCATAATTGCTACTTTATAGACTTTTCTTTCTCACTAAACTAGAAATAGTCTATATTTGACCAATAAAAAATATTAGACTATTTTCCCTTTGTATAAGTTCCAATAATGGGAAATTACTGTCAATCTAAGGATTTTTCTATGCTGTTTTTCTAGTTTAGTGAAACCTCCGTATTATTGAACCAAAACCTTTCAATTTATTTTCAAAATTAAATGACACCCTCTATTTTCACTGAAAGTACTATCTAATGGAGCTTTCAGCTAATTTTATCAATTTTAGGCTAAGTCTATTATTGTGGTTTAGCTAATCAAAGTTTAAAATACTCACTTGTTGATGAGAAAAATAAACTTTTGAGTCTATATTATGCTTCTTGGCTATGCTCGAATTAGTACAAGCGATCAGAATTTTGATTTACAGATTGATGCTCTGACAAAACATGGGTGCAAACGTTTCTATAAAGATACTGTCAGTGGTGCAAAAGCAAAACGTCCTGGTTTGGATGAAATGCTAAAAGAGGCTCGACCAAAAGATGTTATTGTGATTTGGAAGTTGGATCGCTTGGGACGCTCTCTTAAACATTTAGTTGATTTGGTAGCTGAATTGAACGAGCGAAACATTGGTCTTAGAAGTTTGAACGATCCCATTGATACTACTACCGCTCAAGGACGACTTGTATTTAATATTTTTGCTTCTTTAGCTGAATTTGAAAGGGAAATAATTCGAGAACGAACTAATGCAGGACTCGCTGCTGCTAGAGCTAGAGGCAGAAAAGGTGGAAGGAGACCTGGACTATCAGAAGAAGCTAAGAAGAAAGCTCGTATTGCTGAGTCTTACTACAAAGAAGAGATGCCAGTAGATGAAATTGCTAAGAGTTTAAGTATCTCTAAAGCCACTCTTTATAAGTATCTGCGGTTTCGAGGAGTCAAAATTGGTCAATGACTTTTAACATTTTTTATTGAGAAAGACTAAACTTTTGACGATAATTAAAATGCTATGTCAAACCAAGAAATTCGTATTTTAGCTTCTAAATATTCTTTATTAATTTTTTTATTTGTATTTCTTTTTTAGGTCTCCTCGGAACTATTATGACCATTGCGCCTATTTCTATCTACTGGAGGCGTAACAGCTTTTGCCGTTTTGCTAGCAACTAAGAATTTAGTTTCAATGTTTTCTGGAGTAAAAGTTATATTAAGCAAGTTTGAGTGATTAATGACTAAGCAAGAAGCGCTAGTAGTAACTAATAAAATTATAGTTTTCATGTTAATTTTTTTCTTTACTCTAACTGGTACAGTGATCGCGTATCAAAAAAAGGGTTTCTGAAATGCTTACAGAAAAAGAGTTTCAGCCTTAGCGTAACTTTCTGTACAATTGCTACTCGTAGGCCTTATTCAGCAGTTTCGTGATCGCTTACGTCAAAAAGGAAAACATCCAATGGCTATTTTAGGCGCACTTATGCGAAAGCTGCTTCATATTGCTTATGGAGTCATTAAAACTGGCAAGCCTTTCGATCCTAATTACGGCAAAATTGGTTGACTATTAAGACGGTATCTGTACTTAGATTAAAAGTATTGATACTATCTATCTATTGAGTATCTCTCTCTGACCCCATATTTATTTTGCTTGATATCAAATAATTTCTACATAAATTACCTTAAAAGTTAAAGATTTATTCTTATTACTGTGTTGTCGAATCATGGAGAATTTGTAGGTGAGTACGTCAACTAACTTAATAGCTTTTGCTAATACAAAAAAAGAGGACAATATTGACGACATTATCTTCATTCATGGATTAGGAGGCGATGCTCTCAATACTTGGCGACATCCTGATAATCAAGACGATGAAAATAATTTCTGGCTGGCATGGCTCGCAGATGACTTCCCAAAAATGGGAATTTGGTCACTAGCCTATGAGGTAGAGCCGAAGGCATGGAAAGGAAGTGCAATGCCACTAGTAGAGAGAGCAGATAATAGTCTTGATTTATTAGAAATCAAAGATATAGGCAAGCGTCCTATTTTCTTTATCACTCACAGTATGGGTGGATTATTAATCAAGCAGATGCTGCGTAATGCCAATGATTCTGGCAATGATACCTGGTTACCAATATTAGAGAACACTAAAGGAATAGTTTATCTAGCCACACCACATACTGGCTCATCAATAGCTAGTTTCATAAAGTTCCTTGGAGCTTTTACTTCAGTCAGTGTCAAAGAATTAGAGGCACATCATCCAAGATTACGAGAACTAAATCGTGTTCACAGAAATAAGGAGATTTACAATCAAATACCGATCAAGGTTTATGGAGAGAATAAGCCTTTAAAGCTAAAAGGCATAAAGGTAATAGACCTAATCGTTGACAAAACCTCTGTAGATCCCGGAAGAGCAGGAGTAACACCGATAATATTAGATAGAGATCATATCTCTATTGCTAAACCAGAATCACCGGATGATCGGCTTTATGTAGGGGTCAAAAGATTTATTCAAGCTAATATTCAGAATGGCGATCAACCCTCAGATAATGGGGTTAATGAACCTTCAGGTAATAGTGAGCAAGTACAAATAGGCTCGGGAACCGACAAAGTAAGTCCTAAAATTGACCTAACTCAACCGATACAACCCTTTGCTACAACAATCAAACGTAGCTTAGATGGTTTTGTTGGTAGGAGACATGTTTTTCACGCATGGGAATCATTCTGCAATTATGCAAGATGCGGATATTTTACCGTTGTTGCCTATCCTGGAGAGGGAAAAACCGCTATAGCCGCACGCCTAACCAAACTTTGTGAAGATCAAGGACAGCTTTACATTTACTACTTCAATGTTCGTGGAGATTACGATAAAGCTCCCCAATTCCTTCAGAATATATGTCAGCAAATACATCTTCTTGCTCAGGAAAGGAATTTCACTCTGCCAAAGCCTCCGCTTGATGCTTACAGCAATGGTACCTACTTTAAAAATTTACTTACTCATCTTAGTCAACATCTGCAAGCTATCCAGAGGTCACTCACCATTATTATTGATGCTCTTGATGAAGTAGATCGGACATCTCAGTCTTCTCACCAAAATTGCCTCTACCTTCCAGTAGAAGTACCATCTCATATTTATTTCTTTCTTACCCAGCGTCCAGCTAAAAAAACGGCCTCCCTTGAACCGCTTGATCGAAGACTATCGCCTTTTGAAAAATATGATCTGCGAGAATATCGCGAACGGTGCAATACCGATGTGCGACTATACATTGAGCAGGCACTAGTAGACCAACGTTTTTCCATAGGTTTATCTGATTACCGACAAACCAAAAATCAGACTAAAGAAGATTTCATTACTGATTTGCTACAAAAGAGTGATGGAAACTTTATGTATTTAACACTGGTATTGCGTGATATTGCGGTAGGGGGCTTTAGGCAAGAGGAACTACCTGATGGTTTAGTGAACTATTATCAAACCCATTGGCAGCGTATGGAGGTAACCCAAGAACAAGGTGTTATTGTAGCAATTATTTGTTACTATACTTCACCGCCGACGCTTGAGGATATTGTTGATACAGCTAATAAGATCGATATAAATGATAGTAAGACCCATGGTAGGGTTGGATGGGTCTTAAGTAATTGGGAGCCTTTTTTGGAAGTTGTGCGAACTTACTATGGAGATGGTTATCGCTTCTACCACAAAAGCTACCAGGATTTTCTAGCCGAACTGGATCCAATTAAAGCCTTTGGTAAAGATATCAAAGCCATTAAGCAACTCATACTAGATACAAATTTAGATGACTGTCCAATTTGAGGTTTTGAAATTGATCTAATGGGATTTCGGGAATGGTATAAAACAAGATCAGAGAGTGGAAAGCATCACGCTTTAGATAGTCCTATCGGTTTTGCTGACACTGGCAACTCAGAAAGATTCAAAAAGTTTCTTAGTAACTATGAATTTATTGAAACAAAAATATTTGATCTGAATTCCCAAGCAATAATTGATGATTATGCTCTAACTGAGCACCCTAACATTCAACTCTCTGATGATGAAAGACGCTCATTAAAGTACATCCAAAAAGCACTACAACAGATCCAGGATGTTATAGATTACGATAATCATCAGTTGCCAGGACAATTATTAAGTAAATTGATAAACCTAGAAGATCCTCTTCTTGATTCCTTTTTAAAACAAATCAAAGAGTATGGTGAATATCCTTGGTTACGTCCTGTAAAAGTAAACTTAATTGCACTAAATCAACCATTAGTCTACACAATTACCACCTATCATCCTGCTGTGACAGCTATCGTCATAAGTAATGATGGTAAATTAGCGCTTACAGCAGGAAAATATGATGGCGTTCTTAAGCTTTGGAATTTATCAAATCGTGAATTATTACATACGCTTGACATGGTCAATACGCGAGATTTAGTACGTAGCTTATTGCCAAAAAACATAAATGAAGAATCGATATATTCAATCACAGATCGTGAACTAAGAGAAAAAACAGCAGCTTATACCCTCGCCATCAGCCCAGATGGTAATTGGTTAGCGTCTGGTTCATTCACATCTAGACTATTAATTGATAAAGGATATTCCAAAGAGGTAGAAGAAGGTTTCTGTGTTGTCGAGCTTTGGGACTTGACTGAACCTAAATCTGTGCTGACATTTGCGCCATTAGAGTTTGACGATGCAATATCCTGCATTGCTTTGAGCAGTGGGGGAAATTACTGTTTAGTGGGTACAGTTAAGGGAGAAATAATTATCTGTAACCTGGAAGAAAAGCAAAAAAATCAATGGCATAATAACCCATTTTATGAAAAAAGGTTTGTAGGCATAGCTAATGATGGTCAATGGACTAGCGTCAGGGCTGTAGCACTAAGCTCTAATGCCCGATGGGCTCTCGCAGCATCAGATAATTTACTAAAAATATGGGATTTGGAAGCAGGAGACTTATATCGCTTGATCCCTTTAAGAGGTTCAATGCCAGTAAAAAAAATTAGCATCAATCGCCAAGGCAACATTCTTATTTTGTTCGGTGATGGTACACTTGGCTCACTACACTTCCCAAAGTGTATAGAAAATACCACTGTAAAACCTAAGAGTATAGCTCGCCTCCAATATCCACCGCTTTATGTGTATAAGAGACCTATCTTCAAATCTTACTTTCTTGCAAGCATTGTAAGCAAAGTGAAAATATTTTTCAAAATTTTTTGGATAAGGCTCACAAAAGCTAGATATAAAATAATTCAGTTTGATCGCTTGAATCTATCTCATAATATTGTGCCCAACACTATCAGTTCCGATGCTCGATGGGCTATTTCTTGTAAAGAAGATGGAGGTATCCAATTGTGGGATTTAATGCCTACCCCGCAGAGTACCAAGTAGCTATAACTCTTGACGGACAATGGTTGTTAAGAAAATACAATGCTGAAATTATCATTATAGATCCTTTAACTGATAATCAGGAACAACTACTTCGACCCAGATTGGGAAGAAAGAGATGGCGCATACGAAATGTCACGTTAGTAGCAAAAAGTTTGGATAGCTGTTGGCTAATCTTAGGATTTGCCGATAAATCCTACTCAGAATGGTACTTACCACAAACTTTGAGCACCCGAGATAAAAAGGCTCCTCCTTTTGTATTTAGAGCTGTCAGTGCTAATGGCTGCTGGGCTATTCGGGAAACTAAGGATCATAGTATCCAAATTCAAAATTTAATCACTGGCAAGATATCTCATCAATTTTCTGAGAAGCGTTGCATACTAGATCCCTACAAAAGAGATGAGCTTTGGAAAGGTATTGTTTCTAATACTGGAAACTCAATTTTTTTAAATTCTATCGAGGTATGGGAGCTAGATAAAGGAACAATAACGAAAAGACTTAGGGCATATTCATCTATATTAAGTAACAAGAATTTATTCATCGTAAGTTCTGACAATACAGTATGTCTAATTGGATCAAAATCAGGTGACATAACACTTTTTGATCTGCACAATGACCAAAAAATCTATGAGATGTCAGGACATCTAATGGCAATTCAATGTGCTGCCATTTCTCCTGACAATAAACAAATTGTCACTGGCTCCGCAGATGGAACATTCACAGTGTGGCATTTACAATCTGAAACATCAATTAACTTTAAGCTTGATAACAGGTTATCTGCCTGTGCGATACATCCAGATCAGACTACCATCCTTATTGGAGACATAGTAAGCAATGTGCATATTTTTGAACAAGTATTTCCAGCGAATGCTTCAGTAAAAATTTCTGAGGAAAGTCTAAAAGAACCACATCACCCTGAAGAGCAACATGCTCCTCTACATGCACAAACAATAAATTTGTGGGGTATGCCTCGTGAGTTGCTTTTTAACGGAATTGAAGGCTTCGCTCATGGTCCATGTCATCTAGAAGCTTTACTCTACAATCAAGAGCACCTAATTTATTATTTTGAAAAAGCAATTCCTCAAGATGAAAATTACCCCTTGCCAAACTTTTTATTACCAGAAACAACATGGGCTGAGGATCTTCAAGGTTATATCAGCTTAAATACAATTGAGGGGATTAGAGTTTATATTGTGCCTTTCACCATTAGTTGCCTAATTAAAAATCAGACAATTTTTGATAAGTATCGTAGTCAAGAATTAAATAGCTATAAAACAGAAGATCAATATAGTGGTCTTTCTATTCAGGAGAAAGAAGCTATCTTTATAGAGTTTTTAGAATTTCAGAGAAGAATTCTAGGCAAAAACCATCGATTGCTTGAAGGTACGCTTGATAGGATAATCAATTTTTATCAAAAGCAAAATGATATTGAATCCTATAAGCGACAACTCATAGATGTTGATGTAAAAATCACTAAACTGGAACTTTGGAGAAGAGATATTCGTGAAGCTTATAAAAGAAAAACAATTATCCTCAATGACAAACATAAGTTTACCGATAGTAGTTTAGATTCTCCTGAATATATTGAGCTTATAATCAGCTTTTTAGAGCATAAAAAGCAACCATTCCTAAAACTAGATGTTTTTAGTAGCCAAACTTTTGATGAATTATTAATAAATGACCCTAAAAATGCTGATATATTACCAGAATTGTTCCCATCACCTATGGAACATATTTTAGATGATATTGGAGAGCTAATAAAATCTCTTCGTCAACCTGACATTAATCGTCAAGAAGCGTTAAAAAAAATCGGACAAAACTTACAAAAGATTTTTGCTGTACTTAGAATCAATGAATTTCTACTGGAATGGCGTCGTACATCAACACTTAGAGAGCTAAGACGGATGTTAAAGAATCCGAGAAATTTGCAGTATGAAGCCATGAGCAAGATTTTTTTGGGGACTTTTTTGATCACCTTAATTAGTTATTTACTTAGCCTCTGGTCAGGAACTCATGTTAATAATTGGTTATGGAATAATCAAAATAACTTGTTGATATCATTTTTAAAATCTCTAGGAATGCTTGCTCTGAACTCATTGATGACATTTTGGTTTGGAGCATTAGTAACAAGATCCATCGTCAATCAGCCTGATGTTTTCTCTAAATTAGCAACTGGTAAGACCAACATATGGAAGCTAAATTTTCTTAGTGAACAAAAGAACAAGCAGTTTAGCGATTTAGCTTCTACTCTTCTTCTACTATGCCTAATTCCGTCTGTCCTCTTTGCAGTGTTATTATCTGTGCGTGCAGCACTTTACGGTTTAACTATTGGGGGCAATTTCAGTGCTCTTGTCGAATCCTTGATTAGTCCTCATCAATACTGGTTGGCTGTTTTCATGGCGGTGGTACTGGTACGGGTAGGTGGCTCCCTTGAGTTCATTACCTCAAGATTTAGTAGTCGTAGCTCCATGAATTTTACTTCCATCGTATTGCTATCTGTCTTAGCAGCCTGGCTTGGTGCAGTGCGCTATGTTAGCCCTTTTTTCTGGTCTTTATGTTTGTATACAATAACTTCAAGTTTTCTAAGCAACCAAAAAGCTGTTGTTAATATCATAAGGCTATTGATATCTATTGTCTTGGGGATAGGTATTAGCATATTCATACAAAGTCATTTTGGTGGGAACTCTTTCGAGAGCGTCACTATTCGTGCGGCATTTGGCGCTTTGTCTTCAACATTGATGATAAGAAGTCCTAGCCAGCTTAGTATTTTTGGTGCGGGTGTTGGAGCTACAGCGAGCATCTATCTTGCGATGACGTCTACAACACAAATTTTTTGGTGGTTTTTTGATAAGCTTGCAATGGGTACAGCAGGTTTCTTGGTTGGGGGCATAATTTTTTCCCTCTACATTATTTTCTTATTCTATTGTTTCTTCTTTCCTTGTTGGTTTACCCTAGTAGGTTGTTTTACTTATATTCGAGAGTCATCTAAGGTTTTGCAGACCAGAGGATTTTCTCCATTCCTCAGTTATATGTTTTTCCTTGCTATTGCAGTTATGGGTGGGGGGCTTGGTTTTATTGTTGGAATAGGTATCTCTTTCTCCCTTTAGCCCAATGTCTCTTTCATTTAACTCAGCTAGGGGTTCGACCGAGATACACGTAAAATCATGCCACATCGGATTGAAACCATTGCTATACAAAGGCCAATTCTAAAGATTTAGTCTCATTTATTGTTTCAATTTACAATAAGACCCCGTCAAAAATCTCTCTTTTACTCCATTTAGGTGGTCTAGTTTTTTTCTGTGGGAACATAGATTCAATAATTTCCCACTCTTTGTCTCTTAAACTACTAGAGTATGCCATTTATCTCCCATTCTAACTCTTCTCAAAGATCTCAAATGGGTTCTATAGTAAATAATGAAAAGCTTACCGCGCTTCAGGATTGGTCTGAGGATTTTTTTTCTCATTTTCAACAAGAAGAAAATGAGAAAAAAAATTATGATAACTTTCTTATAAGTAAAAGGCAGCAGTTAAGAAAAATTAATGACAAGTAACAACACACGCATATAGCCAAAAAAGATGTAAGATAAATATCTACTAAATTCATCAATAAACTAAACTATCTACTTAATAGATTAAAAATGATTTAGTGTGCATAATATTTTGGCAATTGAAAGATATCTCTTAATTTATAAGTTATCGGACACTTTTATAATTGTATATTATTTGCATTATCTCATATATGGTAGGAGCATCAGCTAATTGATTTTTGGTAAGATAAGACATTAAAAAATTTGTATCAAAAGTATTATTAATATTTGGATTGGATATTATGCCTGAGAGTGTAGAAATTGCTTTATTTGCTTTGAGTGCAATTCTTATCTTAATGGGTTTAACTGGAGGTGACATTGAAATTTGGGGGGTTAAAATTTTAGGACGAATTGATAACATTCCGACTAGAGTTTTATGTTCCTTTCTTGGTACTCTTTTATTATTCTTTGCATTAGGAGTCATAACACCTTCATCCGATCCAACTCCAACTTCAACTTCAACTCCAACTTCAACTCCAACTTCAACTCCAACTTCAACTCCAACTTCAACTCCTAAAACCATATCGGAATTAATAGAAGAGTTCAGGGAATCCCTTATATCTTGGTACTCCACTCCTTCCGTATTAAGGGTAAGTAATACTGAAGATAAAAATCCTAGTATTACTTCAAGTTTATACAACCAACTTAACTCCCAAATTCAAGAAATTAATAAACGTTCTGAAGGTCTGAGCCAAGACAATATTGAAAAGGTGTGGGCTGAATTTCATGTAAGCTATTGGCAAGATTTCCAAAACCGTGTTCTTAACAGAAGCGAAAGAAATAAAGAATGTATACGAGCCAGTAGTATTTATGCAAAACCAATTAATTCATATCAAAAATTTTTTAGTGGTGGAGGTAAAATTGAGAAAAAAGAGCATCTTTTCATACTGATTGAACTTGGGCATTGGTTAACAAATCGAGACGGAGGTAAAGACGATTATATTCTCGATCCTCATAAAGATCCTGACCATCCCGATCTGGCAGATGGTTATAAAACAACTTTAAAACTATTTGATTATGTTACGGATGAGGATCTAGAACGCCTCGATCTTAAGTATGACTACTATGCTAGTAGAGGCTTAGTTCATGCTCGATCTGAGCAGTTCTCGAAGGCAAGGGAAGATCTTGTTTTAGCAAAAAATCTTAAAGATGATGTACAGCCTGAGTTGCAGTATAATTTAGCTGCTACACTCAGCCGTTATGGGCTATATGAGGAAGGAATTACCTCATATAGAAGTATTATTGATAACGAGGTTTTCGGAGAGATAGATCCAGACATTGTATATAGAGATTTAGGGTTTACTCTTATACTAAATGGAACTAAAAAAGATCAGAGACAAGAGACTGGAACTAGCGGAAAATCTGATTATGAAGCCGCTTTAGTAGAATTAAATAAAATTGGGAGTGAGTCAAAATATCATGAAGCTGCTTCTATTGGTAAAATCTTGGCACATACTCAGTTAAATAGCCCAAGTTCTTTAATAAGTGCAGAATATGGAAATATTAAAGATAATAGTAAGAATCGTAAGTCACTAGACGAACTATTAAAGACTGGAGTAAGCGAGTTATCTCTTAATTTATTTTTGAGCAGACTTTCGTATGGTGCGTTTATCCTTCACGGCTTTGAAGAAGATGATCTTCTAGAATTTTTTCATGAAGACTTTTACTGTTCTTCAAATGTACCCAGAAAAAACTATAATAAGACATTTATAAAGTAAAACTTAAGCAGCTAATGGGGGTTCGGTTAAACTAAGCCGAAGGGTCACCCCTCCGACTTAGTTTAACTCAATGCCTAGGGCAAGAAGAACGGGAAATCGCTTCACGGATGTGGGAATAAATAATGGGAATAAATAAATGGTTTCTAAAATCAATTAACAGTTGATTTACTTATTTTTCCCTTAGCTCAACAACATTTATTTTCTGTAAGGAGTGACCCTAATACCTCTATCAATATAGATGGCATGCACCACAGAATCAGCATGAGATTTCGTCATGGGTCCTAACTCGCAACCTTCAACAAAGGTTCCTCGATAGTGTCCTTTAGGTTCATAAATATACCAGTTACGAGGTTCTGGAGCTTTAAAATATGAACCCACTACTTTCCAGAAAAAAGACATTGTTCCTTAAAAAAATCTTGGGATATTTTTTTGACAATTTTCCTTTTCAATATACAGCAATTCTCATTTTGAAAAATTAACTGAGTCATGTTTCTTAATATTATTTACGCCTATGCTACAGAAGATTTAGTTACTGGATTATAATGTTTTTTCAGTAAATTGAGGTGTCATGTCGCGATTATATCTTTTCTCACACTCAACTTAAGAACTTAGCTCACCAAACGTACCTAGCGATCGCATTTATTTGACCTGAACTCTTTGTGTTGTCTGCTCAGGTTGTCGATCGTCATATTGGGGTAAGAGCTTGTAGACGTAAATATCGAATTTCACAGAACGAAGAATTTTCTTATTTACCCCTCTGTCTAGGACAGTTCAGGACAAATTAATTACTCAAAACTCAGGTAATGAAGAATAATGGCTAAAATACTGATAATTCCTTGATTAGAGGTCATAAGCGAGCGCAATTTATTTTTTAAGTTTGGGAATTTCTTGAGCGGGGATAATTTTGACTTTACTCTGTTCGTCGCTAACAGCAATAGACTCTCCTTTTTGACGGTGAGCTTCAACAGCTTTAGTTATTGCTTGTTGAACCAAGCCATCTAATCGCTTTGATAGTTTCTGATCTGAGGGTACGTTCATAGTTATTCTTGATTAATTTGTTGCCAAATATTTGGTTGATAAATAGTATTTTGAGACGAGACGGTGCCAGAGAGCGATCAGCCTTTGGCTGGCACTTCGTGGTCTGCGAAGCAGGCGCTGCGCGATCGCAATTTCAACTCCCTCAACTTAAGAACTGACAGAAGGTTGGGTTACTGCGTCATATTACCGTTTCCCGATGTAGATTTTTTCTTCAACGAGAGAAGGAAGATTTCATATTTAGAACCCTAAACATCAATACATCGCAGAAACAAACTAATTTTGTATTCTAGTTTGTCCTTATGACATCTACTAATAAAGTCTTGAGGGGCATCATCGGCAATAAAATAACGAACAGGTTGCCAACTCTCCCCTTTAACCACACCCCATTCCTCTAACTTGCCAAGATGTTTTCTGACTGTGGTTTGGGAAAAGTAGCTGTTTTCAGCCAGCTCTCTAACCGACTGAAAAGTTTTTTTTATTAACCACAGCACAAGACAGACTTGAATCAAGGGCAAAATTTCTGGTTGTCTCTTCAGCAATTTTTTTTGTGATTTTTTGCTTGTTTTTAGCTTATACACATCACGAACTCGAACCTAAAAAATTTCAGGTTCATTTTTGTTAATTTTCTGCTGTTCTCGAAGAAAATTAACCTTCATTTATTTACATAGTCAGAATTACCCTGTATTTTAATAGTTCTTTGAGGATTTTTAAGGACAATCTTCTATTCCAAAATAGCTCTCTCAGAATCTTAGCTATTACATTGATTCCATTCTCAAGAATCTCTTCCAGCAATTTAAGACATGGTTGGAGATTGTTTAATGTTTCATCTGTTTTTATTTCTTCTATTTCAGACTGATTATTTTTGGTATCGAGATCATCCTCTAAGGTATAAACATCCCCTTTATCGTGGGGTATGGATACCTTCGAGGATGATGGAGGCTCAATACCATAGAGAGTCTCCATCCGAGCCTGATGTCGTGCTGCTTTTTCTCTTCTTTCTTGCTCTTTTTTAGCTTTTTCTTTACGTTGTTGTTCGCGGTATTGTAAAACCTCAATCGCAAAGCCCAGAGATGAGGTATCTAAACTACGATGAGTAACTTGTTCTCCCCTTCGGCCTTTTTTCCTCAAAGCCGTTTTCAAACCTACCCTTTCGAGTAATACTCCCATTAACCAGAGAGGTTTTTCTTGGCAATCTGTTCGCACTGTCAAGTTAAGAATAGTTTTAAGATGAGCTCTCGATGCCAATGCTATTTGATTCATATTCATCACATCAGAGTCAGAGGCGGTGAATTCTTCTCCTGCTAAAAGTCGCATTAGTATCTTGGGAAATCCGAGAATTTGATATGCCAGCCATTTACTGGAGTAATTGTGCCAATCCATACAAAGAGGAAGATTATCCCGTTCTCTTTGATCTTTATCCACTATTATCTGAGGTGGTGCAGGATATTTTCGACCTGTTTTTGGCTCAATGATTTCCCCTGATGAGGGGGCGATCAGAGATTCAAGTTGGATTAAGCGAGAAATCAGAACTCCTCCAGCATCTCGTTTGACTAATTCTTCTGTTACGGTCATGCCATAATCGCGTTCGATGCGGTATTTTTCGCATTCGACTACTTCCTCGGGAGAAAGATATTCTTTAGTTTGACGGGCTAGATATTCAGTAGAACTAATATTGGCGGCATTAGTTACAGCTAATCTATGGGTAGCATCTAAATATTTACCAGCTTCAGAAAGCATAGTTTTAACCACCGCATCAGATTCTACACAAAGAATGTTAATCTTATATCCCATATCTTCTAAAAGAGTTTTGAGATCATCTCGCAGATTATTGATTGATTCATTACGAGACGCTTCAATTTGACAATAAGCATCTAACGCCCAATCTTTTTCTGCTCCACGAGAACCTGTCTCTGGGTCAATACGAATCAAGAAAGCAGTCATTTGATTGAGTTCTAAGATGCGCTCTTTAATCTTCCAAGGAAAAGTTTCTTTGTAACCAAAAGGAGGACGAGGTGCGACCCAAATATGTAAAGGAACTAAGGGACGATAGCGGTGTAAGGCTTGGACGCATTCTGTTGCTGATTGAGAAACAGCGTGAAAAGCTCCAAAAACAACATCAAAATGATAATCTTTGATATCCACACCAGTACCCAGTGATGGGGAAGCTAGTAGAGCATCAACATTTTTTACTTGGTTCGAGATATCTTTGATAAAGACCTTATTCTCTTCACTACCGCTATTATCAGCATGAATCGACCAGACACGGAGCTTCTTAGAATCACTTGTCTCTGATTCATCATTACTAAAGAGAGAATGTTCTTCGATTACTTGAACATTCATCAGAGCTTCTAGTTTCTTGATAAACTTCTTAGAATCAGAAACCGCCATGATTTTTAAGCCCAACATCAAAGCCGAGGAAATTTTAGCAACTAGCGCACTGCTATTATCTCCTTCATAAAAATTAACCTCTCGTCCGACATTTTTATATTCATTCTTGATGATGAAAAGAGTTTCTTGATTAGATGAGTTATTTTCAGAGTTTAAAGAACTTTCTTCTCCTCCTTGTCTGTCTTCTGTCTTCTGCTGGCGCATAGCGCGAAAGAAATCAACTGTCGTATCGTTCATATGGGCATCAGCTATTACTACCAATTTGGCACTACGAACGAGATATTCGAGTTTATCTAAAATTTCTGCTCGCTGTTCCTTACAGGTTTTACTATGGAGTAAATGAGCTAAATTCTGACAGGCTTCATCAATAAAAACACAGCCGTATCGATTTAAATGAGTTTCTAGTTTGTACAAACTATCAAGAGTAATCGAAAGTGCCGGAACTTGAGCTAAATTTCCCACAGCTACCTCCGAATACATCTGAGTTTGTAATCTTTTAGAAAGATTCTGCATCAGATTCACCCGATGACCGATATTGAGAAATCGCTCATCAGGATAGGCTTCGCGGAATCTAGCCAGCAATTTAGTTTTGCCCGTGCCCATTTCACTCCATAGCACTACTAAACCGCTATCGGGTAGGTTCTGAACAGCATCACCTAAATAACGAGTGTTGACCACAATATTAGGAGGGTATTTAGCAGAAAGTCCCCATTTTCGGCGACGAGACCTTCTCACAAAATCCTTAAAAGCCAGAGCAGTTTTAAGAATCCTTATAATTAAAGATTTAGCTCGTTTGCCGTTAGCAGTTACATAATCATCGACCCCCTTGGGTGAGTCAGATGGAAGACAAGCAACTTCACAAGTTGCTCCAGCAGCTTCAATGACTTTACCTGTGTAAAGAGTAGCCAATCGGACTGCTTCTCTGGTGCTAGGTTTGGGGTCTTGATCAAAGAGAATGACAAATTTACGTTTGGGATGAACCATCGGCATCAGGTCGGGGTGTAAATAGTCCTGACCTGTTTGTTTATTCTTGACTCGACCCATCCAGATCCCAGGAAGGGCAATAGCGACAAAACCTAAAGAAAGTAAACAAGCAGCTTTTTTCTCTCCTTCAGTGAGGATGATCGGGATTTCTGGGTGTTTTTTTACCCATTCCCAGAAACAATAAGGCAAGCCTTCGGATGTAGATTTCGTTGTTATCTTTTGGGGCAGAAAAGTAGGTTTGATTCCATGACGCAGACAATCAGAGAGAGATTGTCTTTCTCCTGTGGAGGTTAAAGAGTATGCTTTTCCCTGTAACCCGATTTCATTTTGAGTTGGTTTTGGTTTTAGCTGATCTGCCAGTCTCAGAGTCAAACGAGAGCGATAACGCTTGATTCGGTAGCGTTTTGCTACTTTGTCCCAGATATGTTGGGGAACATCAAAATAGGTAACGTGACTGTTAGTTTTCGGGGGAGATTCATATTTAATAGGGTTCCCTGTTTTCGGGTCAATAAGAGGAACATCGGGCTTAAGGCGACCCCAATCTAATTTTTGCCAACCATTATGGGGGTCTAAGCCGGAAATCCATTGTCCTCCTGCTTCGGTGTGAGCGTAACGAGCTAACCATCTATCTCTTACTCGACCATCATTGCGCCTACAGGAATCGGGGAGATCGCAGAAAAGATGTTCTTTAGGTTCAGTTCCTGTAAGAGAAAGGAGATTAAGAGCGGTTAACTGGTCGTCTACAGAGCTGGCACGCCATTCAGTTAAATGGTGGTGGGCAATGTGAGGAAAAGGAGAATTATTATTTTGAGAGTTAGCAGAAAAAGCCACGGTATTTTGCCACTGAAAAAGTTTTGCAAAAGATGAAGCGATGTACCGTATTTCGTAATTGCTGTGCTAACCTGTTCTATAATATGAACAAGCACAGCAAAGCAATGCCTGTGTTAAATCAACTAAACCAAAAAACTGTCCAGGTTGTCGGTATAGTTAATCCAACACTACGGTTAGATAAATATATGACTAATCGTTGGAACTCCGCTCGTCTTATACAGCATCACATCATTCAGTCGCCAAACAGATATGATGTGATTTGTTGTATAGGCAGGGGAACTCAATAAATAGCTTACATTTGTTCCATCATATTCTCTTCATCTACTTATTTGATAAATTATCTAACACAAAAGAATAAATAGCCTATTTTTTGGCTATATCTAAAAACTTCTTAATCTTTCTCTAGCTCGACAGAACTAGAGATATTTGTTTTTAGGGGTAAATTGCTTTGTTTCCTGGGGGTGTCGTTAAACCCTGATTTCCCGACAGGTGACAGCATCGAGAGGGCTGAAACGGCTCCCCTGACTTGCTCTGGCTTCACTTCCAAGTATTTCTGTAATTCCTCTAAACTGCGGTGTCCGCTAATCTCTTGGATGATTCTTAGGGGAATTCCTTCGTTGCTCATTAATGTTAAGGAAGTTCTCCGAAAACTATGGGTACTAACACCCTGTACTCCTACTTTGTTACAGGCTTTACGTAAGATTCTGCCTGCCGAATCTGAATGAAGATGTCCCGTTTTACCTAATCCTGGGAAGTAAAACCAAGTCCGAGGAGAGGGATAGTAATTGAGTAACATTCTTCTTAAGTCTTCAATTACGGGGATACAGCGAGTGGCTAGTTTGCCTTTGGTGTTACCTTTTCTAAAAACTATTTCTGGTCGGATTATGTCTTGGCGGTAGTAAACATCAGTAGTTCTTAAGGTGACGCATTCGTTAATCCGACAAGCGGTGTAGAGACAGATAGCAAAAATAGCGCGATCTCTGTCGTTGGTTAGTCCTTGGTTAAATACCAGGTCAATTTCTGCTGTAGTAAGTATTTTCGCCTGTCCATGCCGATCTACTTTCATTTAGCTCATTTCAGCATTCTATAGATCAATCCTATAGGAGTTGGTGACAATCTCGAAACTTATAACAGTTAAGGAAGCCCTGTCGGGCTGTTTGTTTCTGCGAGGGGGTTGAGACCGAAACCCCTCGCGCTCCCAACGGTGGGATAGTTGTCAGAAGCACGCCTATCAAATGAGATATTTATCATATAGGTTAACCAAGGCGAGCTTCTGATTCGCTACGCCAACTATCTCAAAATAAGGAATAAATAATCAGTAATAAGTTTTTTGTCAGTGCCATCAGTATCATCAGTGCCATGTTATTATATAATAGGTGCAGCAACCCACACTGACAGCACTGATGGCGAAAAGAAAAAGAAAATTTGCGGCAACAATTTCCACTGATAAAATTGTTTGGGATACTTTCGTCATCTGGGCTAGACAACAAAATAGCACGGCTTCAGAGCTGATTACTAAGTTCATGGAGCAATCTGTTGCTAGTGGAGAATATGTCAAGAATTTATATGAACAGCGAGAAAATTTAGAATCTGTGCTGAGAAAACTTATTGTTGAAGAATTAGAGAAAAGAGATAACTTTTGGCTAGAATATTTAGAAAATAATAATATCTTACCCTCTTCTAATTCTAATAATAGTAAGTCCGCAATTAATGACACTGACAGCACTGATAGCACTGATAATCAGCCATTAAGTAAGAATGAAACGAATGAACTTTCTTTTGAGGAAGCTGAACAGCTCTATAAATTCATAGTCCAAGGACTTAAAACTAACCTATCAAAATACAAGAGTTATCCTGCTAGTACTACTGATGGCACTGTTGACACTGATAAACACTTGAAAGCTAATAACACTGACGACAATGATAGTAGTGACAAACAAAATACGGCCAAGAGTAGAAAGCAGGAAAAACTCTACACTGACAGGGAATTAAAAGAACGTGAAAACCTATCCTGTCATCAAACTACAATCGCTCGTTGGCGTCGGGGAAAAAGCAATATGCCTGAATACATAGCTAACAATTATGAGATTGTCGGAACGCGTTGGCTGTTTATCGGTAAGAATTAGCAAGACGAGCTAACTTACATTTTCTAATTCGGCCTTTTTACTAAATTTTGAAAAGTTTTTTCTCTGGTAAGGTTTTTTTTGAGCTGTAATATATCCCTCAAGTACGCGCATCTGCTTTCCCAACATCCGACTGATTTTGAGAGTTAATTCTCTTAACTCTTGGTGGGTAGAAGGGTCTATATAGCCCACCTCATAAGCGAGTGTAAGCAAACTCCTCACCTCCCCTGCTGAGCCTTTGGCGATCGATAAAAACCGCCGATATTCTTTTTGAGAACGTCTCTCGAAGCCCTCGGCAATATTGGCACTGACTGATACTGAAGCACGTCGGAGTTGGTCAACGAGACTGAAATCTCTGGATAATGACTCATTTTCTCTCGTAATCAAATAGATGGATTTAGCTAGAGAGATCGCCGACT
Source organism: Cyanobacteria bacterium P01_F01_bin.143 (assembly GCA_039190385.1). Lineage (GTDB taxonomy): Bacteria > Cyanobacteriota > Cyanobacteriia > Cyanobacteriales > Xenococcaceae > Xenococcus. Next base: position 19,937 of record JBCCYD010000043.1, read on the forward strand.
GCCAAACTCGTAAGTCTTCAAAATACCTGATTTTAACTTGTTTATTCTTCAATAGTATCTCCTCGGTATGTCAAACAAATGTTGGAAGCTGCATAACATTTGCAACTGTTATTGAGGTTTTTTTTAGAGGAGGAGCAAAAACTAGTTCTCGGTTTCACTGGCATTGACAGGGGTTTTGTCGATACATCACACCCCTTTCTTGGTGCGCGATGCGAAGCGAGTCCTTTAGGGCGTTCGCGCTTCGCATTGAAAATGCGCGGGGTCGCACCCCTTTTTTTGATACAGCCCACACAAAATTTATTACTACGAGGTTTTTAAGTCATGGAAGATATGATGTTTAGTTGTTTTTTATTTGTTATTATTTACGGTTTCCTTGGTTGGTTATTTTCTGGATCTACACAGCATCAACGTAGTTCGTTTAGTGACGGTGCATGGGAAATGAATGAAGGTGATGAAATTATTGTTCACCATGAAGCTGGTGCAGTAGAAACCGTTAAACCCATCGAACAGCAGTTAAAAGATATTCTTTGGGATAACGTTGATGAGGTTACAGAAAAAGTTAAGGAGGTTGAGCAACAGCCTACAGTTGAAGAGTTATTAGACGGTGTTGAAGTTGAGAAAATTACTCTCAGAAAAGCCCGTAAGATTGCTTCAGCTTTAGGTATTAGACAGAAAGTAAATGGTAAAGATCAACCGAAAGCCTGGTTGGTGGCTCAGATAGCGAAAAAGCTAGAGGCCAATCCTATTGAGGTTGCACCAATTATTGTGGCCAAAGTTCGAGCTGCCTAAGCTATAGGGTTTATAAATACTAGAGGAGATTGAAAAGGTTTAATAATCAATCTTCTCACCCCTTACTAAATTATGAATTTAATCCTTGATTGTATGTACAAATTGTATTAACATTTATTTATGTTTGAATGGGACGATGCTAAGGCAAAGAAAAATGAAGCCAAGCACTCGATAAGTTTTATCTTTGCTACCAGAGCGTTTAACGATAGCAATAGAATAACCTTTGTTGATAATCGCTTTGATTATGGTGAAGTTCGCTACATTACTTTGGCTCGTATAGACCAACGCGTTTACGTTCTGGTTTATACCATCAGAGATTCTGTAATTCGTCTCATTTCAGCTAGAAAAGCTAATAGTAAAGAGGTGAAGCGTTATGACAACCGTTAGTTATACTCCAGACCCTAAGAAAAAACCTCAACTCACTGAAGAACAAGAGCGTAAATTAGCAGAGCTAAAAGACGAGGATATTGATTATTCTGATATTCCAGAGTTAGATGATGATTTCTGGAAGCATGCTCAACCCGTCATGCCAGATTTGACTCAACCCGTTACCCTAAGAGTCAAACAATCAGTACTTCAATATTTTCAAGCTAACGGCAAAAAAGGCTATCAATCCAGAATGAATGCCGTACTAGAAAGCTACGTCAAAGCTCAACAAAAGATGGAACAAGAACAATCTTCTTGACTTGTTAACTAGAGAATCAAGAAGATTGTTCTTTTAACCACCCCTCTAGTAACTCCGTCATGAGGTCAGAAAAATCTCTACCTTGTTGATCATCCATCAAAAGAATCTTGGCTTTTTTGTGAGCTTTTTGAGGGAGTAGCACTCCTACGGTTTTGTAGTTTGGGTCGCTTCGTTTGCCGAGATTGCTATTCTCTTCTTTAGTCACAGTCTTAGTGGTTGTAGAGGAAACTTTTGCAGTAGTTGTTTTTGATTCGGTGGATTTTTGCTGGTTAGTCGTAGTTTTTTTGCTAGTTTTCTTGGTTTTTTGGTCTGAGATATTATCAATTTTAGCTTCTACTATTTTTGGTTTTACCGAAGCATTAGTTTTTGCTGGTTCTGAAGTAGATAATTTCTCTTTTTGAGAAGTTTTTGCTTCTTCGGAAGAGGAAAAATCACTGCCTAAAAACCCAAATTTATTGTTCTTTTTTTCACTGGTACTCATTGAGAATCTCCTCTCCTACGGCGACATAATCACTCCAAGCATCTTTGGCTCTGCGGTCTTTGACTTCAAATACAGGAATTCCTTGTAAAGCTGCTCGCTTAAAAGCAATGGCGTTTCTAATTCCCGTCGCAAATAGAGATAAACCAGCTTCAGTGAGCATTTCTCTGGTTTCATCGCCGTCTTTGGTGGATTTTGGGGGAACGATGGTTAATAAAATTCGATATTTATTAGTACCGATTTCTTTTAAGGCTTTAACGGTCAAGGATAGGGCTTTAATGGAAAGACTGTCGGGAGTACAAGGGACAATCAGCAAATCCGACCCTTCTGCTAAGGCTTCTAGTTCGTTTTTATCTGGTCTAGCAGCCGTATCGATAATGACGTTTTCGTAGCTGCGGTAATATTTGGGAGCAGCTTTTTCATCTACTACCTTAAAGGGTAAATGGTTTCCTTCAGCCCAAGAAAGACAACTGCGGTTATCATCCCCATCTACTAGCAACACGCTTCCTCGTTGCTGTTGAATATAGGTTGCCAAATGTATAGCAGAAGTGCTTTTCCCTACCCCTCCTTTGAACGAAGTCATGGTAATAATCATGGGAATCTACATCCTTTCAGGTGTTTAAATGTTTTAATGCTTAAACGGCTAGAGGTTTAGACGTTTAAGCGTTTATTCATCTAATCATTACACCCCATCATTCTCGATTTGACAATAGGAATTACCCGATATTATTCGCTCAAATATTGATTTGTCTAAACATTTAGACGTTTATACATTTAGATGTTTAGACGCCTAATCACATCGCTAGCTATTTTGTCCTCTATCTTATGATGTCGCTAAATCGTTTAGTTGTTTAAATGTTTAAGCATTTATTTGTTTAGACGTTCGAGCGTCTATTTACTTAAAAAATTTTTGGCAATTCGATCTCATCTTGGCATTAGAAATTGATTATTCATTTAACCAGCTATCCGCACAGGCAGATAAATGAATAGTCGTCTAAGCGATTAGATGTTTAGATGCTTAAACGTTTAAACGTCTAATTGAATTATTGGTTAATTGCTTTTGAGAATAGTAAGAAGATGGGTTTTTGGTTGCTGTTTATAGGTCGTTTAGTTAATTATACGTCTAATCGATTAGGCGTTTAGACAATTAGACACTCGATAATAATTAGCTTCTGCGGAACATAGTTTACATCCCACTTTCCGCACGTCAAAATGTAATATAAAGCAATCAAGATAATCAGCGAGATAGAATAGCAAAGTAGACACTTAGAGAAAGAGTCAATAGTAAGAAATAATGAGAGGATTGAATAATTAGAAAAAAATTAATAAA
>JBCCYD010000044.1:0-23118 GCA_039190385.1 Cyanobacteria bacterium P01_F01_bin.143
AAAATATTCCCGCAAAGGAGCAAAAGACAACATGCTTTTAAAAAGCTTAGGCTCAAAAAGATTGTGATAGTAGCGAATCGCAATGCAGACATGACCTTCGACAAAAGAAATATAAATTTTCCTGTGAGCTTTTTTCTGAAATTTTACTAATCTGTCCATTAAATTAGTCGATAAAATATAACGAGATTCCAGTTGAGAATCACCATAAACAGCAAAGATACGATTAAATTCAGAATCTTCTAAGTTAATTGTTTGACCTCGCCATAATTGGTTATTGATTTTAGTTTGTAAGCTTTTGGGAAGAATAAAAATTCTATTTTCAAAATTCTTAGGAAACTTAGCAATAAAGAATAATCCTCTAAAAATTTTGGTTCTAGGAGTCTTATAAGTTGTTTCCGAAATATAATTTTTCTTTTGCGACCTTCGTCCTAAGCGATCCAATTTAATCAACACAACTATAAAATAAATTATCGTATTTAAAATCCAGGAGAATGTTTGCAAGCAACTTCTCATAAATAAATTATTAGCTCCTACAGTTGGCGAAAAATCACTAAGATTATTGGTAAAGCTATCTTCGAGACTAGCTGTTTTTTCTACTAAGATTTCAGCAAAAAATATATTTGTTTGGCCGGCCTTACCATAAACACAATCTTCTTGTTCTAAAAAATCTGGAACGTCTGTCTTTTTGCTGAAAAGTTGACTAAGACCAAAACATATTGCGGTATGATGTTTATCTTCAATAAATAAATGTGATGCATATTCTAAAGTCTGATTGCTATCAATAAATCTGACTATTTTTTCAATTATTTTTCTTTTAAATCCCAATCCATATACTTGAACGCAACTACGACAATATATTAACCAAAGGGGAAATAAACAGACTAATCCTAGAGAAAAACAGAGAGAGAATAGACCCTTAAAAATCAGAAAAGAGGTCAAATATAAAGCGATCGCGCCTGACAATACAATACAGATAATTCCCGAGACGGCAATACTAATTAAAGCTTGAATTCTTTTTTTCTCTAATTCTTTTAGTGACGGCAATAAATTAGCTCGGCAATAATCTTTGAATTGTGCCAAGCTTTTGAGTCTTATGGGGGGATGATAATTCGGTTTTTTTGCTTCTGGTTCTGGCTCTAATATCTTTTCTGCGATCGATTCTCCTGTGATAGTTGCTAAAAATTGTTCGCCCCAAAGCCGATTTCCTGGCGAAGAATTAGCAATTATTTGCTCACATAAGGCGATCGCTTGATCGATTGCTTGATTTTGATAGTAAGCTTTGGCCAATCCTCTTTGGACATGAAAATACTTAGGCGAGCCAACATTGATTTCTTGAGATAATTGCTCAAAAAGAGTTATTGCTTGAACATAATCGCCAGTGTGTAATGCGCGATCGCCTTTAATAAATAATCCTTGAATTTCTTGTTGATTCACAATGATTAACTGGTGAAAATTTGCTCTACATCAACATTTTGTCTTTCCTCAGCTGTGGCAACAAAAACATTCTTAAGGCGATATCCCATCATATTGGCAATAATATTACTAGGAAACATTTCCAAGGCATTGTTATATTCGGTAATGGCAGTATTAAAAAACCTTCTAGCCGCAGAGATCTGTTCTTCTACTTCAGTCAAAGTTTCGAGTAATTGAATACAATGTTGATTGGATTGTAGGTCAGGATAGTTTTCAATCATGGCCAAAATATTGCCCATTGTTCGAGAAATTTGGTTTTCTAAAACTAACCTTCGATCTTGGGAAATATCTCCAGTTAAAACTTGCGATCGCAATCTAGTAATTTCTGCTAAAGTTTTCTGCTCAAACTGCATATGTTGCTTTACTACAGAAACTAAATTAGGAATAAGATCGCATCTTTTTTTTAGTAAAACATCAACAGAAGAAAAAGTTCTATCTATCTGATTTTTCTTAATTACTAAACTGTTATATATTGAGATTCCAATAACAACAATTGCACAAAGCAAAACTAGCAAAATAATTGTCAACATATACTATTCAATGATAAAACTGGCTTTCTACATATCATTCCCTGCAATATATAGAAAACCAACAAACATTGAACATTGACCATTGAACATTGGCCATTCTTCAATAACGAAGTCAATTAGCGATTAGCAATTAGCAATTAGCAATTAGCTAATATAATCTTGCAAAGCTTTCACTTCCAAAGGTTCTGATCGCAGAGAACGAATCGCGGCAATTGTTGCTTTAGCTCCTGCAATAGTAGTAATCACTGGTAATTTATAATCCAAAGCCATACGTCTAATTAATCGCGCATCAGTTTGGGATTCTTCTCCTGTAGGTGTATTAATAATCAGTTGAATTTGGTTATTTTTAATCCAATCAATAACATGGGGACGACCTTCATGGACTTTTAAGACTAAATCTACATCTTTAATTCCATGATCTTGTAAAACCTTTCTGGTTCCCGAAGTCGCAACAATGTTGAATCCTAAATCAATAAATTCCTGCACTACAGGGACAGCCAATTTTTTATCCCGTTCGTTCATCGAAATAAATACCGTACCTTCGAGAGCCAAATCAACCCCTGCGGCAATTTCGGCTTTAGCAAAAGCTTTTCCAAAATCAGTGTCAATTCCCATCACTTCCCCAGTAGAACGCATTTCTGGCCCTAATAAAGTATCGCTACCAGGGAATTTATTGAAAGGTAAGACAGCTTCTTTCACCGCAATATGTTTTGGGATAACTTCCTGGGTAATGCCCAAAGATTCGAGAGTTGCCCCTGACATGATCAAAGAGGCCATTTTTGCTAGGGGAACTCCTGTCGCTTTCGAGACATAGGGCACAGTGCGAGATGCGCGGGGATTGGCTTCAAGTATATAAACCTGTTCCCCTTGAACGGCATATTGAATATTCATTAAACCAACAACTTCTAGGGCTTTGGCCAATTTATTTGTCCAACTACGAATTGTAGCGATCGCAGTATCGGGTAAGGATTGAAAAGGCACAGAGCAAGCGGAGTCCCCTGAGTGAATACCTGCTTGTTCAATATGTTCCATAATCCCGCCGATGACTACTTTTCCTGTAGTATCACACAGCGCATCAACATCAACTTCGATCGCGTTTTCTAAGAATTTATCGATTAAAATCGGATGGTCCGGCTCGACCTGCACCGCATAGGTCATATAGCGCTGGAGATCATCATCAGAATAAACAATTTCCATTGCCCTTCCCCCCAAAACATAGGAAGGACGAACTACCACAGGATAGCCAATTTGCTTGGTGATGGTGAGGGATTCTTCATAGCTACGAGCCAAACCATTAGGTGGCTGCAAAATATCCAATTCTCGCAATATTTGCTCAAATCTTTCGCGATCTTCGGCAGTATCAATCGAATCGGGAGAGGTGCCCCAGATCTTAGTTTCGGAAGAATTTGCTAAATATTCTTGCAGCGGAAGCGCTAGTTTCAAAGGTGTTTGACCCCCAAATTGCACAATAATTCCTACTGGGTTTTCGGCTTCGATAATATTTAAAACATCTTCTTTGGTCAAAGGCTCAAAGTAAAGGCGATCGCTCGTATCGTAATCAGTGGATACGGTTTCGGGATTGGAGTTGACCATGATGGTCTCATAGCCCGCAGCAGAAAGAGAAAAGGCTGCATGACAACAGCAATAATCAAATTCAATTCCTTGTCCAATACGATTTGGGCCACCACCGAGAATCATGACTTTCTTCTTGTCGGAAGGTTCAATTTCTGATTCGCCTTCTTCATAGCTGGAATAATAATAGGGCGTAGAAGATTCAAATTCAGCAGCGCAAGTATCGACCAATTTATAAACTGGAACGATGTTTAATGATTTACGATAGGCTCGAACTTCATCCTCTGTGCTTTTGGTAGCATAGGCAATTTGGCGATCACTAAACCCTTTTTGCTTAGCATCCCGCATTTTAGCAGCGGAAATTTCAGCTAAAGAAGTTCGTTGGAGAGATTTTTCGGTTTCCAAAATTTCTTGAAACTTATCTAGAAACCAGATATCGATCGCCGTTAGTTCATGGATTTCCTCCGTGCTCATCCCCAGTTTCAAACCATGATAAACACTAAAGATCCTTTCGGGGTGGGGAGTTCGTAAACTAGAACGGACTTGAGGAATTGTCGGCAAGGGAGTTTGGCGATCGCCACCAAACCCATAGCGCCCCGTTTCCAGCGATCGCAAAGCTTTTTGGAAAGATTCACAGAAAGTCCGCCCAATGGACATAGCTTCACCCACAGACTTCATTTGAGTGGTGAGAATTGGTTCGGAGCCAGGAAATTTCTCAAAAGCAAAACGAGGAATTTTAGTTACGACATAATCGATTGTCGGCTCAAAAGATGCGGGAGTTTTTTTAGTGATATCGTTAGGAATCTCATCCAAGGTGTAACCCACAGCCAATTTAGCGGCAAATTTCGCGATCGGGAAGCCTGTCGCCTTAGAAGCTAGAGCCGAAGAACGAGAAACCCGAGGATTCATTTCAATTACAATTACATCTCCGTTGAGGGGATTCACGGCAAACTGAATATTAGAACCACCAGTTTCAACACCAATTTCGCGGATAATCGCTAGAGAATAATCGCGCAAGCGTTGATATTCCTTGTCGGTTAAGGTTTGGGCCGGAGCAACCGTAATCGAATCTCCAGTATGGATTCCCATGGGGTCAATATTTTCAATTGAGCAGATAATCACCACATTATCGGCCAAATCTCGCATTACTTCTAGTTCATATTCTTTCCAGCCCAGCAAAGATTTTTCCACCAGAATTTGGTTCACAGGAGAAGCCTCAATGCCAAACTGAGCCATTTTCTCATATTCTTCCTGGTTATAGGCAATACCACCGCCAGTGCCGCCCAGGGTAAAAGCAGGACGAATAATCAGTGGGTAACTACCAATTTCAGCAGCAATTTCTTGAGATTCGGTAAGATTTTCGGCAATTCCTGAAGGGCAGACGGGAACGCCTATTTTTGCCATAGCTTCTTTAAACAATAAACGGTCTTCCGCTTTTTCGATCGCGGGTAATTTCGCCCCAATTAATTCCACATTATATTGTTCTAGGGTGCCATTTTTTGCCAGAGAGACTGCTATATTGAGAGCTGTTTGTCCACCCATCGTGGGTAAAAGGGCATCTGGTTGTTCTTTGGCAATGACTTTAGCGACTATTTCTGGAGTTAGCGGTTCGATATAAGTCCGATTTGCCATTTCAGGATCGGTCATAATCGAAGCTGGATTGGAGTTGATCAACACTACTTCATAACCTTCTTCTCGTAATGCTTTACAAGCTTGAGTTCCCGAATAGTCAAACTCACAAGCTTGTCCAATTACAATGGGACCAGAACCGAGAAGGAGAATTTTTTGGATATCGTTACGACGAGGCATAGGTGTAGATCTTTGGGCTAACAAAATATGTAACTAGCCAGAACATTGTATAACCTTGCGTACCTCTCTAGTAGTAGTCAACAGATAGATTTTATCCAGGTTTAGTGACAAGGGAAAATTCTAACTTGTTTTTTCTATGTTGAGACTTCATTTTCATTGGTTAGAATCACAAGAGCCATCAAATCCAATTTTATCTGCTGGACCACCTGTTGGACTTGTAGGATTCCATATTCCAGTTCTGGTAATCCCTAATCCGTTAGATATCACAAAACATCTTTGGTCTAATGTCTCTTCTGAAGAGACAATTATCGTACCACCTGAAGTGGTATTTCCTTTAGCCGAAAATCGAATAGTATCTGGAGTATTAAGATTGTTTCTAACATCTAGACTATCGTTATTTATCCCATCGTTTGTAATTGATCTCACTTCGCTTAAGCAGATAGCATCACTTGCAGGATTTGTCGGGGTAGCCGTTATTGTTTCTGCTACAGTATTAATCGTTAAATCACAGCTTACCGCCTGACGTATTGCTTGTCTTTGGGTTTCTTTAACGGCTCCATTAATAATAGTAATTGCATTGTTAACTTGCTGACGGCGAATCATGCCCAAAAGATTAGGAGCAGCGATCGCGGCAATGACTCCGAGAATAATCATGGTTGCTAGCATTTCGATTAAAGTAAAACCATGATTTTTTGTTTTGTTAGAATATAGTTTCATCTAAACTAGTATCTTTACAATACTCTGCGAATAATACTTAAGACAATTTTAATTAATAAAAAATACCAAACAGGCTATTTCTCATATAAGCTAACAGCGTTAAGCTGAAACGGCAAATAGAAATTGTAGACCAAAATTGAGTATTGTAAAAAACAAAAATAACCCGTGAAAACGGGCTAAAAACTAAATATTTGTTTCTAATGATGGAGAGGCAGTTTATTTGAGAATTCCTGCTAAAATACCTTTTATCTCATCACCACCTTGATTTTGCACAAAAGAGAGAATAATCGGTACAAACTGGCTGATCATGTCAGGTTTTAAACCTAATTGACCAAAGCCACCAGCTAGAGATGCCAATCCAGCTAATTTGCCTAGATTCCCACCGCCACCACCTAAAGCTCCGGCTAAACCACCAATGGCACCCATAACGCCACTACTTTCTTGAGGTGCCGCACCTAACAAATCATCCAAACCAGGAATTACATTTGCTACCTGAGAAAATTCACCATCTCCTAGTTGTTGTTTTGCTAGTTGAAAAATTAGTCCAGCACCGCCTTTGGCTTGCTCTTGATTAACGCCCAAACCTTGAGTTAATAGTCCAATCAGTTCCATGGTTGTATTGTAAAAATTACTACTTTTGTTTAGAATGACAAATCTTCAAGAAAAATTAAAGGAAGAAAATCTTAAAATAGTTAATCGTTGAACAAGTGTCTCTTACTCCCATATAATTGTTTCTCAATACTTAAACAAAAATATGATATTCCCCAGTTTTGAGCAATTTTTTGAACTAGCTAATCAAGGTAATTTCGTTCCTGTGTATCAAGAATTAGCTGCTGATCTCGAAACACCTGTATCTGCTTGGTATAAAGTATGTGCAGGACAACCCTACAATTTTTTACTAGAGTCGGTAGAAGGGGGAGAAAATATCGCTCGTTATAGTTTTCTCGGTTGTGATCCAGTATGGGTGTTAGAAGCCAGAAGCGACCGAACCACTCAAACTCATCGTAATAATCACCAAGTAACTTTTACGGGGAATCCTTTCACAATTTTAGAGCAATGTCTAAATTCGATTAAGCCTGTGAAATTAGAACAACTACCTCCTGGTATTGGTGGTTTGTTTGGCGTTTGGGGTTATGAATTAATCAATTGGATTGAACCTAGAGTTCCCATACATCCTAATACAGAAGCCGATTTACCTGATGGTGTTTGGATGCAGGTGGATAATCTGATGATTTTTGATCGCGTTAAATGTAAAATCTGGGCGATCGCCTATGCTGATTTACGAGATCCCCAAATAAATTTAGAAGAGGCTTATCAAACAGCCTGCGATCGCGTTACCAAATTAATTCTCAAACTAAAATTACCCTTACCCGTAGAAGCCACAGCCCTCGAATGGCAAAGTGCAGCAGAAGACAAGCGAGAATTTGACTATGTAAGCAACACAGAAAAACAACTTTTTTGTGACAATGTCACCAAAGCCCAAGAATATATTAGCCAAGGTGATATTTTCCAAGTAGTTTTATCCCAAAGACTTTCCACCAAATATCAAGGTCATCCCTTCAATCTCTATCGTTCTCTGCGGCTGATTAATCCTTCTCCCTATATGGGTTATTACCAATTTGGTGACTGGCAACTCATCGGTTCCTCTCCAGAGGTTATGGTCAAAGCGGAAAAAGAAACTGATGGCTCCTTCAAAGCAACAGTGCGTCCCATTGCAGGAACTCGACCCAGAGGGCAAACTTGGGAAAAAGATCTTGCTTTTGCCAAAAGTTTACTTGAAGATCCCAAAGAAATAGCGGAACATGTGATGCTAGTAGATCTCGGCAGAAATGATTTGGGTCGAGTATGTATTAAAGGAAGTGTTCAAGTCGATGAATTAATGAGCATTGAACGTTATTCCCATGTAATGCATATTGTGAGCAATGTGGTAGGAACATTAGATACCGATAAAAATGCCTGGGATTTGCTACAAGCCTGTTTTCCCGCAGGCACAGTTAGCGGGGCCCCAAAAATTCGAGCTATGGAAATTATCCACGAACTAGAACCCGAACGCCGAGGCCCCTATTCTGGAGTTTATGGCTATTATGATTTTGAGGGCCAATTGAATAGTGCCATCACTATTAGAACCATGATTGTTCGTCCTGAAACTGACAATAATCATATCGTATCAGTGCAAGCTGGTGCTGGCTTAGTAGCCGATTCTGTCCCCGAAAATGAATATCAAGAAACGCTCAATAAAGCCAGAGGACTACTAGAAGCAATTCGCAGCATCAATTAAAAACTTACCAAAAAATAGGCAATGAGTCATAACATTGAGTTATTGCCTATCAACGATCAACAATTAGCAATTAGCAATATTCAAAATCCCAATAAATTCCAAAAACTAACCTTATAACCATAGAATTGAACGCCTCTTTCAATCGAAATTATTCGTTCTCCCTTGACACTGTCATCTAAAATCTGTCCCAGAAGTAGATTACTTTCTTGCTGATTATTAGTCGCATAGAGAGTGAATAAAACTCGACTACATTCACCAGGGATCTCCTCAGCACAAATTATGGGAAGCCCTTTCATATCATGAGTTTGAAACGATGATAATTGATGTCCTTTGGTAGCATAATCCTGCAATTGTGCTGACACTTCTTCGCAGAGTTGCAATGGATTCAAGTATTCTGGTAAAACCTCATTTCGCCAGTGAAAAATAGTTAAATCTTCTCCATTGGCTCTTTTGGCTATGGTAGTGGGAACTTCACTATCACTTTGGCAGTAAATAGTGTCATTAGAGCTATTGGTTGATGTGGTAAAAGCTGGGTTTACGGTTAATGCGATCGCGATGCTTGCTAGTATAGGACTGAGATACTTGATTTTCATGGCAAGAATACTCCTAAAATAAAAGTTTTTGTGAATGTCACTAGGTTCTTAAAGGTTAGTTAGATTCTGCGAAAGCAACTCATGCAAATTTTTCAGAACTTTAGTTATTTTTTTTATAGAGCGGGGAGTTACTTTAAGTTTTATCAATTGTTGATTTCTACTTTAGAATTATAAAATACAAAAATTATATTAGATACTTAGAAAACTAAACAAAATTAAAGATCTATGAATTTTTTTTAATAAAAATTCAAAATATCAATCAATGCAGATATCCAAAAGAGGATTGATGAATGTACGTCTATCGCACTTCTGTTTTCGAACAACGAATAATTAAACACGAACAGTTGTATTCCAAGATAGAACGTCTCTGTCAAGAATTTGAGACCATGAATTTTAAGGGCATACATACCAGGTTCAAGGTCTTACATTCCTATTTAAAAAGAAAAGAAGGCAATTTTAGAATCATTGCTAAAATTCTGCAAATTAATCGAGAACCAATTCTTTGTTTATTAAAAATATTTAGCAGAGGAGAGCCAGCCTACAAACGTTTCTTGGAAGCTTCAAAATATGATACACAATTATTTCAGAAGGCAGAGTTAGAGTCAGATTTAATAGCTTGGTTACAAGAGCAAAAGAGCAAATCACCGATCAATCCTTTAACCTTGGAAACTTTGCCCGAAGAGTTGCGTTTTTGCTTAGAACGACCTGATTGGCGCAATGACTATAATGATATTATTGTCCATGAAAGCGAAACTTGGTGTGAGACATTTAAACAGCAAGAAATTCGTGATCAAGCAACAACTTTTCGGCAATTAATTGAAGATATTGTCAATGATTTTGATTCTATTGGCAATTCGACTAATTATCCCCAAGTTAAAGTTTATGGCAATAATAATTACTATCTTCTTTTCAAGAGTTTGCTAACTGAGGATGAGGTTCCCCAACAGGTATTATTACTAATTGTACCTTTAGCTAACTATCCTCAGCCAGAAGTAATCGATAATATTAAAGTTACAACCAAAGAAAATCAATTTAAATGGTGGATAGAGCAAGACAACCTTACTTTAGAAAATTTAATTACTTATACAAAACGTTCCTATCCTGCTTATATTTTATTAGAAGAAGATTTCTGGCTGAAAATTCAAAATGGCGATCGCGTTAATTTAGCCTTATCCCAAGAAGAAAAAGAACTTTTAGATACAGTATCAACTAAAAAATCTTTACCATTATTTCTCAATGGTAGAGCCGGTAGCGGCAAATCGACGATGTTATTTTATTTATTTGCTTACTATTGCTATCGCCATCTAGAATTATGCCAAATCAAAAACCGAGATTTTCTAACCCCACCTCATCCTTTATTCTTAACCTACAGTAAAAATCTTTCAGAATATGCCAGAGAAAGAGTTCAATCTCTTTTAAGATATCACCATCATTTTGTCGAAGAAACTAGTAAATTCGATAGGATTCCTAGCTTTGGTTCTTTTTTTCAATCTTTTCGTGCCTTTTTATTAAAATTATTACCAGCTTCAGAACGACAAAAATTTTCCGAAGATAACCATGTATCTTTTCATCTATTTCGTCAAGAATGTCAACGTAGGACACCACAATTCTCTCCTGAAAAATCTTGGCTAGTCATTCAAAACTTCATTAAAGGCTATCGCCTAGAACAAGAAAATACTTATTTGGAATCTGAACTAGAATATTCTAAAATACCGAAAAAAGAACAAAAAGTATCAGTAGAAGAATTTGCCGAAATTCGCGATCACGTTTGGAATTGGTATCAAAAATATACTCAAGATCACAATCTTTGGGATGATCGAGATTTAATTAGAATCATATTAAGCCGAAAATATTATAAATCTCAATATACAGTAATTTTTTGCGATGAAGCTCAAGATTTTACGCGATTAGAATTAAAATTAATTATGCAGTTATCTGTATTTTCGCGTTATAACTTAGCCCAAGAACCAATCCTTAGTTTACCATTTGCTTTTGCCGGAGATCCTCTACAAACTCTAAATCCTACGGGATTTCGTTGGTCAGGATTTCAAGCCGCTTTTCATGAGGAAATTTTATCAGCTCTTATTCTCGCTCGAACTCCTTATTTACGGATTGAGTTAAAACAATTAAGCTACAATTATCGTTCAGTTGCAACCATTGTCAAAGTCAATAATTTAATTCAACTCTGGCGCAAATTATTATATAACTTTAGTGATCTAGAACCTCAACAAGCAAGAAAAAATCAAGGTCTGATTCCCCAGAAATTTATTATTGATCATGATAGCAAAATTAATACAGAATCACTATTAGAAATTATCAAAGATACTATTATTTTAATTCCCTGTGACGAAGGAGAAGAAGTAGATTTCATTCAACAGGATGAGTTATTACATCATTTCTTAGAATCAGAAGTTGAGCTAGAAATTCCTTGGAATATCTTAAGTGCCATTACGGCTAAAGGGCTAGAGTTTAAACAGGTTTTACTCTATAAATTTGGGCAAAGATGTCCTGAAAATTTATGGGATGAAGAATCAGGATCAATAGAAGAAGGTAAATATTTTTTAAATAAATTATATGTTGCAGCATCTCGTCCGACAGAGAGATTATTTATTATTGATTGTCCCCTGGGAGAAAGTAAACTTTGGCATCATTTAAATAACCAAGATTTAGTCACAGAAAAAATATTCCAGATTAAAAATCCCGAGCAGCGGGAAAACTGGCAAGCAAATATTCAACTTATTGATACTGGTCAATCATTGGAATATATTAACAATGATGATTTAGAAGCTAATGCTTTGAGTTTTGAAACAGTAGGGATTAATACAGAAAATCCTGAATTTCTCAAACGTGCGATCGCGGCTTATAAAAAATGCCATAATCTTCACAAAGTTAAGTTTTGTCAGGCTTGGAAAACTCGTTTAGAAAGAAAATTTACAGAAGCAGGAGCATTATTTTTACAATTAGAGCATATCCCAGAAGCCGCAGAATGTTTTTGGCAAGGTTCTGATTGGAGTCAATTACGACAATTACTGGGAAATAAGACTCATGATCAGCAATTAAATTCATGTCTTAGTCGATTGCAACTATTATTTCCCTTGGTGGATTTTATGGCGACAATTGATGAGGCTAATCGTAGTTTAAAAATCAGACAAATAACCAAGCAAATAATAAGCTTTTGCAACTTTTTATTGGTTGAGCATCGGGAGAAAATATTTACCGAAGAATATCATACAAATCCTTGGCAAACAGGATTGATTTTCTATCAACAAGCGATCACCCAAATTTCTTATAAATCAGATATTTTTTCGACTACAGAATGGTTGAAAATTATCCATAGTTTAGAATATTGGTTTGAAAGTGAAAATCGGGAGATTAATTTACTAATCGCAAAATGTTGGTACCTTGAACAAGATTACCATCAAGCAATTAAAATATGGGAAAGTTTGGGGGCACCGGTCAAAGTTATTCCAGCTGAAGATATAACTTACTATTATTTAGCAAAAGCCAAGATTGCCACATTGCCCGCTGGTTTGGAATATTTAGCGATCGCAAAACAATATCATATTATTATTAATCAATGGATTAAAACTGGAAAGAGTTTAGACGCTTCTTGGTTAAAATATATAGCGATCGCCTTTGCTGAAACCAATAATATTGCGCAAGCTTTGACAATTTATTGCTATCTCAATGATTTGGCTCAAGTCCAAAAATATTGGCTCAAACTAATTCAAACTTCCAGAGCATTTCCGATTAAATATCTCCAGAGAATTCTTCAGTTTTATCTCGAAAAAGAACATTGGCAAGAAGCAATTAAGCTAGCAGAATATAATCTTAAAATTCGAGATTTTAAATATTATTTCGTCTATCGCCTTGCTTTTTCAGCTTTAACTCCGAGTAAACTTGATGGAACTGAAAGAGAACGCTATCAAAATCTGATAGCGAACAATATTTTAAATGATATTGAATGGCAAAAATATTTCTCTCTTCCTCTGTTGGGAGTAGTGCTCGAAAAAATTGGGTTTGGTAATTTCACTCTGGCTTTCTACGAACAATATACTAACTCCAATAAGGTCAAAATACGTAACTTTTCGCGATCGCGCTGGTTATCTACCAAACAAAGACAATTAGAATATTTTCATAATGCTAAGAATTTAACTAAAGCCCAGAAAACCCTCGCAGAATTAACACTCAAAGCAAAAACTTGGAATCTGGCTACCAAATCAATTTCCACGGCGATACCAGAAATTGCCAGAAAAAGAACCAAATCATTGCTTAAAGCAAGTAATTTTGGTCAGACCCCAAGGAAAAACCTTCCTCAGATAAATCCAAAACTTAAGATTAAAGGATTACAAAAAAATGTTGCGGTAGAAGCTGTTGCCTACGGCATCCAACAATTTCAATTGCACCATCTCATAGTCAGAATAATGCTATCGACAAAAAAAATCACAATTATTGATTTACTTAGCAATCATGCGATTTATTTAGATGGTACATATGGTACTCTTAAAACCGATACAACTACGATTCTGGCTTCAGAAAATCAGCCTTTATCATTCCGAGAATCCCAGGGACAATATTATGGCACCCTCTGGTGTCACCCAAGACCTCGCTTAGAATTAAATTTAGAGATTTATCCAGAGAAAATTTCAATTGAATTTGAAAATTTGTAGTGCTTGTTACCAAACTTCCTTACCAGTTTTACAACAGAGAGCTATACTGTTTTTTGGAATAAGAAAATAACCGATAGATTCCTTTCTTGATTGAAACTTATTTATTGGTTTCCCTGATTAACTTTAGATCTGTTAAATCGTAAACTATGGTTATCTAATTAATAGTAAAAATATTATGAATATTTAGTTTTTTGTAAAAAGCTATACAGAAAGCATCTTGTCTTTCCTGCATACATAGATATTACTAATACAAGTTAGTCTTGATTTACGATCAGACAAAAAACTTCATGGAATTATTAAATACTAATAGATTGTGATCTGAATCTTCAAAAAAACTTCATGAGACTTAAGTACTATTGCTCATGCAATTCTACCAGTAATCGGGGAAGATCTTAGGTGGAAAGACAAAGTTCCTTGGTGAATTTATAACTATTTGCTGAGAATCTTTAGAATACTATCAAGACTTGTTTAATTTGGTTGATTATCTCCAATATTGTCAAGGGCATAAGGAACCAATATTAAACGTAAAAAAACTATAGGGTTACTTTCCTAGAGTAGCCCTACAGAACAAAACTAAGTTGAGCCTATTAATCATGAGTGTCAAGAATTATACCTCATCCACTATTATTTCAAGCAGTTGGGTTAACAATATTCAACATAAATCAAGTAAACCTCGTTTTCGGTTTCTTGAGTTGGCAACAACTAATTTATTAAAACCAGTTCGTAAATGGGTAGATAATTTGGTTATCCAAGATTCAGCAGTTGCCCATAAAATTTGTGCCATGATTCCCACTCAATGTCCCTTTGCTAGAGATGTAAAGCTTTTTGGCCGCACTGTTTTGCACATTCCCCCTCTATGTAAATTGAATCCTCTTTATAATGAGTTAGTCGGGCTACGTTTCCGGGCTATTTGTTATTTAGCTGATGAATGTGGAGAAGATGTCAGCTCTTACTGTTAAGATAAATAACCACATATTTCCGTTACTGACAAAGGATAACTTTGGCAGTCTACTATATGGCTATTATCGCATTAAAAGCTTGGTATCTCTCCCAGTACGAACCGATTAGACAAATTACGGCAAAGCCTTCGCACTTACGTTTAAGTTGTAATAGTTTGTTGAAAACGGGTATGCGT
Source organism: Cyanobacteria bacterium P01_F01_bin.143 (assembly GCA_039190385.1). Taxonomy (GTDB): domain Bacteria; phylum Cyanobacteriota; class Cyanobacteriia; order Cyanobacteriales; family Xenococcaceae; genus Xenococcus. The sequence continues at coordinate 14,778 of JBCCYD010000044.1, forward strand.
GCCGATTTTTTAGATGACCGCGAGCAAGTTCAATCTGCCGATTGGTTCGAGTCTTATCTTGAAGGGAAAACCGTAGAGTTTTATATTGAGGGAAGTGGCTTCTATGTAATTTCCAATATCGATTTAGTTTCCCAAGAAATTTATTTTACGAAGCAAGAATCTTTAACTGGACTAGAACCCGTAGTCTATTTTAGTCCTCAGGTAGAATATGGGACAGGAAAAGATATTATCCTGCCGATTTTAGAGAGCAGTATTGCCAAATTATCACAGCGATCGCGTATTCCCCTGCAATTAGAAATCGCGACTCGCCCAAAAGACTCTCCTCTGCGTTTGAGTAATAGTCAATTTAAAAAGATTCGGAAAAGTTTAATCTATATTGCCGATATCACCGCGATCGCCACAAGTTCAGCGGATAATTATAATTTGCTTCCCAGCCCCAATGTTTGCATCGAGATGGGTTATGCATTAGAGAGTAAGGATCAAGGTCAAATCTTATTACTCTGCCAAGAAAGAGAAGACATGCAAGGAACATATCCTTTTGACGTTCCTGGATACAAAGAGTTAAAATTCCGCACTGAGCAAGATTTGCAAAGTAACCTGCCAAAATTATTGGAGCTGTTACTAGAAAAATTTACCCTATTTCGTTAACTCCAAGGCAGAAGGTCAAAGAAAAGACTCCTGCGCCTACATTACGAAGAATAAAATAAAAAAAGAGTGGGCAATTAGTTGCGCTAAAGCACTAGCTTCGCGTCGCTCACTCTAGCTGTTTTTAGTTGTGTAAGGAATTCCTTAGCGAACAGTGCCTTCTAATTTATCAACACGAATTGGCTTCATGAGATACATTTTAATTAGTTGCACACCATTGGAAACATAATAAGGTAGCTTCTTGAGGAGCTTAACAGGAGCAAGCCCATTAGATTCTGCGATTTCTCTTAGGTGATCGTTGTTGGTTACACAAGTTTCTAGGCGATCGTAGAATTCAGGATTTTCCACATCTAGGATAACTGGGAAAACTCTACCGGCAGTATCATTAGTTTTCTCAATTACAAACTTGTCATATTCGCGAGCATCTAAACCAATAGCAGCATAGAAAGTAGAACGTTGCACATCATTGAGATACATAGTCGCAAATACTGAAAGCAAGAAGAAGCGACACCATAGTCTAGCTCTCCAATCATTCAGGGTTTGAGGTTGGGCTCTCATGATGGCATCAAAGAAATCACCATGACGATTTTCATCCTGGCACCAATTTTCAAAGAAGCTGAAGATTGGATAAATCATATCGTTAGGATTTTTTTCTAAATGACGATAGATAGTTATATAACGCCAATAACCGATTTTCTCTGAGAGGTAAGTTGCGTAGAAAATAAATTTGGGCTTGAAGAAAGTATAGTTACGATTTTTGGTGAGAAAACTCAAATCCAAAGAAAGATTAAAGTCAGATAATGCTTTGTTGAGGAAACCTGCATGACGTGCTTCATCCCGGGACATCAAATTGAAAATTTCTGATAGGAGGGGGTTTTTGCGTTTTAAACGTCTGCCTAATTCTTTGTAGAGTAGGAACCCAGAAAACTCTGCGGTGCAGGAGCGTTCGAGAAATTCAATAAATACTTGACGAGTTTCGCCATCGATACTGTCCCAACTACGATTAAATTTTTTGTCTCTGACAAAATGATGGCGGTTATAATCAACGCGAAATTCTTCTAAGATTGCTTGTAATTCTTCTTCGTTAAGGGAGATGTCCATATTAGCGATCTCCTCAAAATCTGTAGTGTAGAATCGAGGAGTGAGAATGGTTTCTTTTGCCGGAACCTTAACTCCTGGACGAAGTTCCTCAACTTTAGGTTTTTTAACACTATCTACCATTATCTTTAAATGTTTAGCTATTATTGCTTTGACTATATAGCTAGCAAGGGATTTATGCTGCTAATGTTATATTTTGCAATATTTTAGGGACATTATGATCACGCAGTTAACGAATGTTAATACAGAAGCAATCTTAATCATTTAGGTTGATTATTCTCTTGTCTCTGGATAAATCGTTAAAAACATACACTTGAAAAAGAAGCCTTGGTGTGAAGCGCTTATTGGCTTAAAGCTTTTAAAAATTTCTGTAAACTCCCCAAAAGTCCTGGCTTTTTGATGACTGACTTCCCATTTTCGGCTGCTTCTTCGGGAGCAGTTAACTGGATTAATAAGCGATCTAATTCTTCTCCCATCGGTTTACTCGATAATTCCATGGCTAATTCGTAACCTGACTCTTTTTCTAACCAGATTTGCCAAGGTGAGGGATGAATTCGCAAAATACTCGCACCTTCTAGGGGTCGAACATAGTAGCAAGAATAAAGAGTGCTAATAAATCTTTCTCTGAGTCGGCGAGCTGTTAGTCCAATGCCGACAACAGCTACATCTTCTAGTTGGGGAATGAGTAAGACTACAGGGCGATCGCCTACTAGATTGCACAGAGTTTCGACGCGTTCTACTTCTACAGAGGAAGGACAGACCATAATAAAAATTTCATCGGTATCAGATATTTGGTCATCTATTGGGGTGAAACGACCGCCCATATCTGTGACTTGAAAAGTAGTTTCGCCCCAATCTCTTTTGGCAAGCATCGCAGCGCCTGTGTCAGGAAACATGACTTTGACTCCCGAACCGTAGGATTCTAAAAATAGATTGGCAAATTCTTCGGCTAAGGATTGGGCTTGGAGGGGAATTTCGGGGAGTACAAGCTCTACTTGAACTCTGGTATAGCCATCTGCGATCGCATCTTGCACCGATTTTTTCGCTTGAGTAACTGCTTCTGCCAAGCTTTGGGGAAATTCATTCATAATTTTTAATTATAAATTAGTATAAAAATACTAAAGTAGAGATTTTACTAAAATTGCGAAATCCTTTAAAAGATCACTGTTACAATACTTTACTCAATCTCCAATCCCTAATTCAACTATCATTGACCATTGATCATTAAACATTGACCATCTAAACCCCAAGTCCCAAAGTTCCCAAGTTCCTAATTCCCTAATCCCCAACACCCAATCCCTAACACCTATGTCTTCATTTGTTGGTTTACATATCCATAGTGATTACAGCTTGCTTGATGGTGCATCGCAGATTCCCCAGATGATCGATCGCGCCTTGGAATTGGGCATGAGCGCGATCGCATTGACCGATCATGGAGTCATGTATGGCGCGATCGAACTAATCAAAGTCTGTAAGCAAAAAGGCATTAAACCGATCATTGGCAATGAAATGTATGTCATTAACGGGGATGTCGAAGATAAAACCCCGAAAAAGCGTTACAAAAAATTTCACCAAGTAGTTTTAGCCAAAGATACCCAAGGATATAAAAATCTCGTTAAACTAACCACAATTTCCCATCTCAAAGGCTTTCAAGGGAAAGGAATCTTTGCTCGTCCTTGTATTAATAAAGAATTACTCGAACAGCATCACGAAGGGCTCATTGTCACCAGTGCTTGTCTGGGTGGAGAAGTTCCCCAAAGAATTCTTAGCGGAGACCTCGAAGAAGCCCGAAAAGTTGCCAAATGGTATCAAAAAGTTTTTGGCGATGACTATTACTTGGAAATTCAAGATCATGGTTCCCAAGAAGATCGCATTGTAAATACAGAATTAGTCAAAATATCTCAAGAATTAGGCATTAAAGTTATCGCGACCAATGATTCTCATTTTATTTCTTGTTATGACGTTGAAGCTCATGATGCTTTGTTATGTATTCTCACAGGAAAACGGATTACGGATGAAAAAAGATTACGTTATAGCGGCACCGAATATCTAAAATCGGCTGAAGAAATGCGTCAGCTATTCCGCGATCATCTTAGTGATGAAGTTATCGCCGAGGCAATTTATAATACCGTTGAAGTCGCCGAAAAAGTTCAACCCTACAAAATTTTAGGTGAGCCGAGAATACCCGATTATCCAGTTCCGACCGGCCATACTCCTGATAGTTATTTAGAGGAAATAACCTGGCAAGGATTAGTCGAAAGACTTAAATGTCGCCATCAATCAGAAATCTCGACTGTTTACAAAAAAAGATTAATCTCAGAACTAAAAGTAATGCAGACCAAGGGATTTTCTACTTACTTTTTAGTGGTTTGGGATTACATTAAACATGCTAGAGACAAGGGGATTCCAGTTGGCCCAGGTCGCGGCAGTGCGGCAGGGTCTTTGGTTGCTTATGCATTGCAAATCACCAATATCGATCCAGTTCATCACGGATTATTATTTGAACGTTTTCTCAATCCCGAAAGAAAGTCCATGCCTGATGTTGATACGGATTTTTGTATCGAACGTCGGGAGGAAATGATCGACTATGTGACAGAAAAATACGGTGAGGGCAATGTGGCCCAAATTATAACCTTTAACCGACTTACTTCTAAGTCAGTGCTCAAAGATGTGGGTCGGGTTCTGGGGGTGAGTTTTGCCGATTCTGATCGCCTGGCTAAATTAATTCCTGTTGCTCGGGGTAAACCTGCTAAGTTAAAGGTTATGATCTCAGATGACAGTCCTGATCCTGAATTTAAAAGATCCTACGATCAAGATTACGTTAAAACCTATAACGATAAAAAAGAGGAAGTTGGCACGATCAGTGTGCGTCATTGGCTCGATATGGCAATTCGTATCGAGGGAACCAATAAAACTTTTGGGGTTCATGCAGCGGGAGTGGTAATTTCTTCTCAACCTTTGGATGAAGTTGTGCCTTTACAAAAGAATAATGAAGGGGCAGTTATTACTCAATATTACATGGAAGATTTGGAAGCTTTAGGATTGTTAAAAATGGACTTTCTGGGGCTAAAAAATTTAACAACTATTCAAAGAGCTGCGGATCTGATCAAACAATATCGTCACACAGATTTAGATCTAGATAGTTTACCTTTGGATTCAATTAAAGCATTTCAAATTTTAGAAAAAGGAACAAGTAAAAAATTACCACCTGATGTTAATCAAACTCAGAAGTTATTAGAACAAGGAGATCTTGAAGGGATTTTTCAATTGGAATCTGATGGGATGCGGCAGATTGTAAAAGATCTTAAACCTTCGGGTATTGAGGATATTTCTTCTATTTTGGCTCTCTATCGTCCAGGGCCTTTGGATGCGGGATTAATTCCGATTTTTATCAATCGTAAACATGGCAGAGAAAAGGTTGAGTTTCAGCATGAATTATTGAGGCCAATTCTGAAAGAAACCTATGGCGTGCTTTGTTATCAAGAGCAAATTATGAAGATGGCGCAAGATCTGGCTGGTTATTCTTTGGGTGAAGCGGATCTTCTCAGGCGCGCGATGGGGAAAAAGAAGGTTGCCGAGATGCAGAAGCATAAGGTGAAATTTATTGATGGTTCTACGAAGAATGGTGTGACTCAAGCGGTAGCAGAAGATTTATTTAAGCAAATGTTAGATTTTGCCGAATATTGTTTGAGTTATGATGTCCAGGTTTTAACGGTGGAATATGGTGCAATTCCTATTGGGAAGATTGTCGAAGAAAGGATGGAATGTACGGTTTATTCTGTGGATGAGAATGGGTTTATTTATACTCAGGAGATTGCCCAATGGCATGAGCGAGGAGCGCAGGAAGTTTTTGAATACATGTTAGATGATGGTTCGGTTATTCGGGCGACTAAGGATCATAAGTTGATGACTATTGATGGTCAGATGGTCGCGATCGATGAGATTTTTAGTCGGGGATTGGAGTTAAAGTTTATTAAAAATATCTCTCATTAAGTTGCAATAGAATTACAGCGAATAAACTTGATAATTATTTTGGCGATCGCGCTTTTACCACCGGAGTATTGCATAGCCAATTATCTATTAAAACCATACATCACAAGGCTTTAAGCAAATAAATAATCAAGCAATCAATATCTCTTTTGATTTTGCATATCATAAAATTGACAGGAGAATAGTTAAGATTACTTAGCATACAATTGCAAATTATTTGCATTACCCAAACAAGTAAGATAGGATTAGACAGAAAAGTCAAATATAGGTGGTAAGAACATTGTTTGTTTTATCTCAACATGCAGAAAATAGAGCAAGAGAAAGAGGAATTAAGCCCAAATGGATAAAATTAGCATTGACAGCGCCTCAAAAAATGGAAATGTCGAAACAGAATCCTTCTCTACAGATGGCATGGGTGAAAATCCTAGAGATGGAGGGTCAGATATTAAAAATTGGTTATAAACCCGGAAGAAAAACATCGGAGATAGTAACGGTATATTTTGATCGCACAATGCGAGGGCAGCTATGAAAATTTTTTATGATCGAAAAGTTGATGCACTTTATATCAAAAGATTTGCCACAACAATCCTAGAATCGGAAGAGATATCCCCAGGTGTTATTTTCGACTATGACAAAGACGATAATATTGTCGGGGTCGAAGTATGCCCGCTTAGAAGTAGAAGTTATGAGTCTGCAAGTGTAATTAAATTGCCATTTACTGAAGATGAAAAAGCATTAATTAAAAAATTCTGCGACAGAATTCCTAATTACTAATTAAATAACCATACAATATTAATTATCAGTATTGGCGGAATATTAGTTAAAAGCAGTTGCCTGCAAATGTTGATAAACATCCTCCACCTCTTGAAGCAGAGATTGGGGAATCAGGGTAGTGTCAATTTCTTTTGGTCTTGGTTGACCAATTAGACTTGATTTCGCCGCGATCGCGTCAGGATTATGACTTTCCACGGTCTCTGCTAGAAGCCAAAGCCCTTTCTCTGGTTCCTGGCATAGTGAATCGTAGTTGAAAAAATTCAGCCCATCAGACTTTCTTCCCAGCAAATGCTTGTAGCTAGCTACCCAATATTCTAGCCAAAAGGCTAATGATTGAGCATCCTTAGTAATCCGTCTATCCAGCCAATTATCAAAGTCAATAGGACATAAATTATGACCGAAATCATAATGTCCGATTGCTTTCATATATTCTTTGGCAAAAGTATCTGTTTCGTGAATACTTAAAAAATTAAGATGCTGCTTTAAAAGTGATGTTGCATGCTCCAATGGATGACGAAAAGGAATTACTATAACTGAATCAGGAAATAGCTTCCTAAGAGTAGCTGTGCGAGCGATATTGGCATTATTCTTGGAGATATAACGTGTCAGACTTGCAAGCTTAGGACGACGCAGTAGCATGACCTTGCTCATATGAGAATTAAAAAAGTCATCAAACTCTGGATTTTGCTCAAAATCCCAGGGAATTATGCGATCTGCCTGATAGTGTCTTTGCCAAAAGCTAGACCAAATAACCTCCTCTAAAGCCTCAGGACTATCGGGATTAATTTGCATTCCATCACCATGAGCACGTTCTTGGAGCTCAACTTTTCGTTGAAAAATTCTAGAATATTTATTCCATAGACAAGGAATTAAGACAAATGGCATATCACGGTAGCAATGAGTGGCGAATTCTGGAATATCAGCCAAGCATTCAAGAAGTAAAGTAGTTCCTGCCCTGGGAAGCCCCGTAATAAAAACAGGTTTGTTAACCGAAAATTGCGACAATTTTGCGGAGAAGATTTTATCTTCTATATTTGCCAAAGAAACCTGTGTTCCATAGGTTTTAAATGACATCCGATGAAGAGCTTGATCCAAACTAGAGTAACTATTATTTTGATCTTTAGTAGCCGAGTTCTTACGATACTGAATAACAAGCCACAAGATAATACACAGGGTACTAACAATTAGAAACAGGGGAGAAATTGTTAACTTAAAAACAGCATCTAAAGATATCAGTTGCATCCGATCAGCCAGCCACAAAAGTCCTAAAGGTAAGACAAGAGCAACTGCTAAGCCAAAAATCAACTTAAAAAATAGTCCAAATAATTTTAAAGAATTTTTTTGCAGCTCAGATTCTTTCCCTTTATCATCTAACTGAGATGAAGAAAGAGTTTCTAGAGAATCTATGGCAACTTCAATAATTTCATTGCCCCTGTTGCTCAATCGTAAAGTCTTCATTAGACCAACAAACGCCACAACCAGAAGTCCAGAGGTTATCCATTCGATCATTTCTGTATTTCCTCATTTACTTGATCTTTACTAGAAATAGTTTGATTACGTTTGCTGAGAATTCGCTTTAGGGGAAACCATAAAAAACCGAGTAAAGCTGCAAGCACTGCCACACCAAGTGCAATAAAAGCAGCAATCGCCACTAAACCTGCACCGGGACCCACATAGGCCATAGCTGGCGAAGAAATAAACAAAGTCAAGAACAAAGATGACAAAGATAGAGTGATAAATTTAAACAAATGTTTCATTAGTAAAATTCTCCCAGAAACCATGGATGGTTCTATAGTGGATATTGCATTTTGGTGATTAGAAGTTGTTAAAAATT
>JBCCYD010000045.1:0-22487 GCA_039190385.1 Cyanobacteria bacterium P01_F01_bin.143
CCCCACCAGAGTTTACCGAACTGGCAGAAAAATGGACAGCAGGCTCCTCTCGCTTACTCATTACTTGTAGAGATGCCCAAGTGGGTCTGGCTCCAAGAGGTAATCCAGCTTGGCCTTTCCCTTTAGGAGAACTAACCTTGTCTGAGGGACTTCAACTATTAATTGGTTTGTTGGAAAACTTAGGGATAGATCGCGCCGAAAGAACTAGAAGAGGTTGGAATGTTAAATTGCTTAAACCGATTGTGAAAAAAACAGGAGGTCATCCTTTAGCTCTGGAACTTTTGGCTCCCCACATCATAAAGTTAGGGCCACAGAAAGTGGCTCAAGAAGTAGGTAGCTTGCTTGCAAAAACTGAGCAAGATGTGATGGAAGATCGCAACCGCAGTATTCAAGCTTCCCTAGATTTTTCTATTAAGCATTTGTCGGAGAAGTCTCGTGCTGCCTTGCCTGCTATAAGTTTGTTAGCAGGAGGCTGTCTAGACATCACTGCAAATAGTGTTGTGGGACTTAAAGAAGATGATTGGGCTGAAGTAAAAACAGAATTAGAAAGAACAGGGTTATTACGAAGCAGTGGAAATTTTCTACAACCCCATCCCATACTTGCTGAAATTAGAGCATTAGAACCAAAATCAAAACTTATAGAGCATTTTATCCACAATGTTGCGGCATTATGCAATTTGTATAGACAATATATCGATTCTGATCTCTCCAAATCCATGATGGAACTTTTAGAAAATTCCGAAACTGTGGTACGAAGAGGAATTTATTATGCCATTCGCACAGAGAATGCAGAATTATCAATGTATGTATCTAATACGCTAACCGACTTTCTTAATAGAAGTGGCCGTGGTGGAGAAAGTAAGTTAATCATTCAACAGCTTAAAGAGAAAATTCAAACTCTTAATCAAGAAACTAAGATAAACAGTCAAGAGCCTACAAGATTAGATGTTAAAGTCGCATTTGAAGCTGCTTCTGCAAGAGCTAGCGAAGATAGCAAAGAATCTCTCAAAGATTTACAAAATTTACTCAATCAGCTTAATGGGATTAGGAGCTGGGATACAAAGTACTTGCGAACTTCGATACTGCGTGAAATTGGGAGCATTTACACTAATTACCGTCATGAACCAGCTAAAGCTATAGAACCACTTAGGGAAGCCATCATGCTTAATGAACAGCTTGAGAAAGAGGGATTACAAAATAGTAATAAGAGAGCTGCTACACTTGGTAGTCTTGGGGCAGCACTTATAGATTTACACCGATTGGATGAAGCACATATAGTCCTTCAGCAAAAATTGACTCTAAATCGTGAGCTAGATAATAAACAAGGAATATCCTCCAGTTTCCATGAACTTGGTATAGTATCGATGCATCAAGGAAAATTTAAGGAAGCAGAAAGATATTTTCGAGAAGCATTGGATTTTGCATCTAAGGCTGGAGATAAAACTGGGATGGGAGCTATTTGGCAGAAGCTAGGTGCAGTTAGTGATTATCAACGAGATCACAATACGGCATTTGAATATTTTCAGAAAGCTTATTATGCCTTTCAAAAAGGAGGCGAAATGCAAGGCGCTAGACAGGCTCTCAACTCACTGGGTATTGTCGAACTTAAACGTGGTTATAATAATTCGGCGATAACATGGTTTGAGCGTTCACTTCAGATTGCTGAGGAGTTAGATGATCTCAGTGGACAAGCTTTTTCTTTGAAAAACATTGCGTTCGTTTTATCTCAACAAGCAGAACAAGCAAAAAATTCTGCAACATATTTGACTCTTTTGGAAAAAGCGATTTCTAACGACAAGAAAGCACTTGCTATCCATGAACAATTAGGACAGCTAAAAGCTATTGCAGACTCTCAAAATAATCTTGCTGCTACATTACTGCAAGCTGGCAAAATTGATGAAGCTGAAGAATATGCTCAAAAATCTCTATCTTTTCGAGAAAGTATCAATGATCCTAATCTGTGGCAACCTTTGTCTACTCTTGAAGAAATTGCCGAAACTCGTGGTGATAACACAAATGCTTCACAATATCGGCGTCGGATGGAAGCAGCTCGTAAAGAATCTAAGCAACGTGCAGGTAGTCCAGCTCTACCTCAACAAACCGTTTTACAACTACTCAAGCTTTCACTGACAGCTCGCTCAAGAGGAGATTCAATGGAAACTGCTTTAGCATCTGTTAAAGCAAAAGAAGGATTGATGGAAGTACTTGAACAAAATTATTCCTGGTTAGCCATTAATCTTCGTGCTTTAGCATCTGGTCAAAACCGTCCGATAGGTGTTGAAGTCCCGCCATCCTATCAGGATCTGCTCACTCAAGTATGGGATTCTGTTTCCTGACGATTGCAACATTAAAGCTACTAAAAATTACAAATTTCTAGTTACTCTTTAGAAAATAAGTTGACATAGTGTTTTATCCTGAAAAAAATACTATTAAACTTTATGGCTTGGATATTTAGTCTCTGGAAATTTTCTCGTCCCCATACCATTATTGGCACTAGTCTCAGTGTCTGGGCTTTATATCTAATTACACTAGCTACTAACAATAGCGGATTTTCTAACTTGAATTTAGAACCAATGCTGATTGCTTGGCTAGTTTGCCTATGTGGCAATGTTTATATTGTGGGCTTGAACCAATTAACAGATGTAGAGATCGATCGCATTAATAAACCTCATCTTCCTCTGGCGGCAGGAGAATTTTCTTTGGCACAAGGAGGTTGGATTATTGGCATTACAGGTTTAGTCGCGATCGCAGTTGCCGCATTATCTGGTCTTTGGTTATTCGCCACAGTGGTAATTAGTCTTTTGCTCGGAACGGCTTATTCTATACCGCCAATTAGACTAAAGCAATTTCCCTTATTAGCTGCTTTTTGTATTTTGACTGTACGGGGAATTGTGGTTAATTTAGGAATATTCTTGCATTTTAGCCAGAAATTTAGAGGGGAAGAGGTTATAACTTCTAATATTTGGGTTTTAACCCTATTCATTCTTTTATTTACCATCGCGATCGCGATTTTCAAAGATGTTCCCGATCTCGAAGGCGATAAAAAATATAATATTTCTACTTTTACTCTGATCTTGGGCAAGTCAACCGTGTTCAATATTTCTCGCAGCGTAATTACTATCTGTTATCTAGGCATGATCGGAGCAGGAATCTTTTGGCTCAATAGCATTAATGCTATTTTTTTCGTCAGCTATCATCTCGTTCTTTTAGGGATCTTGTGGTGGCGTAGTCAAGATGTAGACTTAGAAGAAAAAAGCGCGATCTCAAGTTTTTATCAATTTATCTGGAAACTCTTTTTTCTCGAATATTTACTATTTCCTCTAGCGTGCTGGTTGTAAAAGATCAAAAGTAATTGATCAAGATGACAAAAGAAAAAGGAGAAAGTTTGACTCACTCCTTTTTTCTTATTTATTAAACTATTGCTTTAAACTGCGGCTTCAACTAAACGATACTGTTTTAAAGCTTCAACTTTGTCTAGCGCTTCCCAAGGTAAATCTAAATCAGTTCTACCAAAATGTCCGTAAGCAGCAACATCCTGATAGAAACGACCACCTCTTTCTTTAGGTAAATCGCGTAACTTAAGAGTTTGCAAGATACCAGCAGGACGAAGTTCAAAATGTTTGAGAACGATTTCTAACAATTTATCGTCAGCAATTTTGGCAGTACCAAAAGTTTCTAAGAAAACACTAACGGGTTTGGCAACACCGATCGCGTAACTTACTTGAACTTCGCATTTATCTGCCAAACCAGCAGCGACGATATTTTTTGCCACATAACGGCAAGCATAACAAGCGCTACGGTCAACTTTTGTGGGATCTTTACCGGAAAAAGCACCGCCGCCATGACGGGAATAGCCACCATAGGTATCGACAATAATTTTTCTACCAGTTAAACCACAGTCCCCTTGAGGCCCACCAACAACAAATTTGCCTGTAGGATTCACCAGGAAACGAGTATTTTCATCGGGTTTTAGGTCAATATCTTTAAAAACTGGCTTAACAGCTTTTTCCCAAAGATCATCTTTGATTTTCTTCTGAACATCATCGTTATCGGTCAGATCCCCAATAGTCGCTGCATGTTGAGTAGAAATCAGAATCGTATCAATCCCGATAGGTTTGCCATCTTCATAGATTACTGAAACTTGAGTTTTACCATCGGGACGTAAATAGGATAAACCTCCTACTTTACGAGCAGCGGTTAGACTACGAGAAATTCTATGAGCCAAACTAATGGGCATGGGCATTAGTTCAGGAGTTTCATTACAGGCATAACCGAACATAAGTCCTTGGTCGCCTGCCCCAATTTGGTCTAACTCATCGTCGCTTAGTTCACTGCGTTGTTCTTGGGCAGAACTAACTCCTTGGGAAATATCAGGAGATTGTTCGTCTAAGGCGATTAAAACTGAACAACTATCGGCAGAGAAACCATTTTCTGCATGGGTATAGCCAATTTCAGCTATTTTACTTCTGACTAACTTAACATAGTTAACTTCTGCCTTGGATGTTATTTCTCCGGAAACCAAAACTAAACCAGTATTGACAACTACTTCGGCGGCAACTCGGCTTAGAGGATCTTGAGCTAATAAAGCATCCAGAATAGTATCAGAAATTTGGTCACAAATTTTGTCGGGATGACCTTCTGTAACGGATTCGGATGTAAACAGGTAACGACTAGACAATTTTATTTAATCCCCTCTTAATATTAAATTAGGTTGATCAATATCAATTTTGCGAAAACCATTTGGCACGGCTGAGTTTGCCCCGTCTTCGTGGGATAAGTCCCTTGAATGGGGAAGACTCAAGCATTTTTTAAAGTCAAAACTTTTTAAGACATATTAGCAATATATCTTTAGGTGATGAGTGTTAAATTTATGCAAGTTAAATCTCAATACCGAATTAGCTTAGACAAAAATAGTGACTTTACGCTATCAGTAAATTTATCTACTAGTTCCAAATCTTAATGTCTTCTAAACGAATTATGGTTACATCTGCTTGAGATAAATGAGCGTTATCGGAGTTTGACCAACAAATCCCAATGGTTCCTGCGGCTCCTGCTTGTTGTGCCATGAGAATATCTCCCACTGAATCCCCTACCATTAGGGTGTTTTTGGGATCAATGTCTAAGCTCTGGCAAGCTTGGAGATATAGTTTAGGGTCTGGTTTTTGTAAATCGCGATCGCTGCCTACTAAGACTTGAAAATATTTTTGCAATTTTTCTTGTTCGACAAACCGATTGATTCCAGTTAGAGAATCAGCCGAAATAATTCCTAATTGGCATTGAGTTTGGCCAAATTGTTGTAGAACGTTCAAGGCTCCGGGAAAAATCGGGGAAGATTCTTTATTGGGAGTAATGTTTCTGGCGGCTTGTTCAAAGGCTTGATGCGCGATCGCTCTTGCTTGATACCAACCACAGCCACTACTAGCAATCAATGTTGCTGCTGCTAGTTCATTATCTTGGCGACTGCCTACTGCCATTAAACCTTTGGGATCAATTTTTTCAGCTTCAATTCCAAATATTTTAGGCAAATAGCCTTTAATTTCTATTTTATTTCCTGATAGCAAACGAATTCTCTCATTTACTAACTGAAATAAATAATTACGAGAATCTTCTAATGTCCCATCTTTATCAAAAAATATCGCTTTAATATCAGTAAATATTGTGTCTTTACAGATAATTTTGATCATATTTTTACTGAGGTTATTCTGCTCTATGCTTTGTTGGTTACAAGAGTCAAATCATAAAGTATTTAACCATTGCTCAAGATCATCAAAAGTTTCAAATTCAAGTAGATCTTCTGTCAATAAATCTAATTGATCAGATTTTAAAGATTTAACCTGTGTCGCGATCGCCTCTGGAAGATTGCCAAGTTTACGATTAAGTTGACGCAATGTAATGCTCAGCTTTTCTTCAAGTCTTCCTTCAAGTCTTCCTTCTTCTTTCCAACTGGTGGTAATCTGCATAATTTGTTCCTGTTCTTCTAATCTCATTTTACTTAACTCAGATTGGAAAATAGTTTTCTCAGCATCATTAAGACGAAGATAAGTATCGACAAAGCCTGAAATTAATTGCATTTTGGCAGGATCAAGTTTGAGAGTAACCATTAATCTAAGACATTGAGCTTTGACTTTAGGACGATCGCCAGGAGCAATTTTCATCTTAGCCATTAGTGCAGCAGCAATGGGGTTCTTCTGCTTGAGAAAGTCATGCCAGTCAAGACGATTAAGCTGAATAATCTGGTAATTAAAATTCAATACTTGTCGGTCGGGAAAATCAATTACGAAATCATTTCGATTTAGCCTTTGTGGGGAATCATAAGAAAAAATGACAATGGGATAGATAGGAATATTATATTTGAGAAAAAGACTACAGAAATAGCGAAACATTCGACGATTGAATTCTGGAGCGTTAGAAGCCTGATTTTCTAAGTGGACTAAAAATGAATAATCTTGTTCTTGGAATTTAGCCAAAGCGACCAGATCGAGAATATTCTTTTCGCCCAGAACAACATCGGTAAAAACTTCTTTGTCTATAAATTGAATCGAATTAGTATCTAGATATTCAAGAATAGATGGGAAGAATAGCTCCAGGAATTCAACAAAGAAAGTAGTTAAAAGTTTTTTGAATAGTTGATCATGGTCTATTTTAGTCATAAAGACAGTAAACTGCTAAATGTTCAATGGTTAATGGTCAATGATTAATCGTCCATTTGCCAAGGTTCAGTAATATTACCCTCATCTAAAATACTTTTAGCTCGCATCACCAGAACTAATTGACCAATAATGAACTTTGGTTCTTCTTCCGACCATTGAATCGCGATCGCGTCGTCTGTCTCAACCAAGAAATAACCATTCACATTCCACTCTATAGCAGCGCGATCGACAATCACCAAAACAGTCTCTTCTCTACCCAATTGATAATTGGGTAAAAGCTCACTCTGGCAAAAATAACCCACAGGATCTTTGGCTTTGAGAATCGCTTGCCAACCAGGCACCGGCACAAAAGTACCCTCATGATTAACGCTAATCACGCGAAATGGCTCTTGGATTTTCACGGCAGATACCGCAGCAATCTCCTCACGAGTCAAAGGATAAGTTCCCACAACGGGAATAATGCGAGGTAATTCTTCTTCTAATTCCAGACGATAAACAGGTAATAAAGGTGCTGTATGGGTAGTAGCAACAGAAAAATCGCTCAAAAGTTTTTCGATCGCTTCTCTGGCAGAAACAGAATGGGCAAATTTTAGTCCTTGAGCAATAAGGCGCGATCGCGTTTGTAAATCTTTCTTGCCCCGAGCCCTTTTCCAACAAAGATAAGCCACCATATCTCCTGGATGACTAGTAAAGGCGTCAGGAAGTTGCGATATTCTTCCCACCTCACGGGCTGCTTTAATCAATTCATGAGCATCATCAACATCGAAATTTTTGGCACAAGCGAACTCCGCTGCGGCGGCTCTTTGTTTATGCTTAAGAATGCGAAATTCGTATAAAACGTCGGTTTTTGGACCTTGGAAATATTTTAAAACTGATTCGGAGACGCCTTCTTTTTCCAGACTCTCATAGACTTGAGAAGCAACGATAATGATATTTTGTTGGCTCTCTTGCATACCAGAAGTTTCAAATATTTGCCTAGGAGAGCAACCGGCTTTTTGTAGTTCTTTACAGGTTTTCCCCCAATCAACCCAACTTCCCTCTTTATGCAGTAGCGATCGCAGTTTCTCCTGAATTTCCGCTTCCGACAACTGAAATTGACTATCTTGAGGTTTACTTTCCATAGATGAACCTAATCCTAAGTCTCATTAATAAGCAAAGAAAATTATATCCTAAAGGTTAAAGATTAGGGTTTGCTAACTGATAACTGCTAACTGTTAACTGTTAACTGTTCATTATTCTCTGTTGCCTGATAGGATTGCTCAGCTTTTACTTGATATTTGAGTAAATCGGCTAAATCTTGTAATTGATTGATAGCTTCTGCTCCTTCTAGCTTCATTAATTCGCGATCATCCCGCATTTCTGTCCAGGTAATCCCATAATCAGAAACCAAAAAACGAATTAAATGATCTTTTCCTAGGCTAACCATGAAAGATGCACTATTTAGCTGGCCGCCACAGGTATAGCAAGAAGCGAGGTAGCCTCGATTTTCTAAGGCGATCGCTAGGGCTTGGAGATCCATTACCAAATCTCGTACAAATTCACGGTGTTGTTGTGCAAGTCTTGTAAACAATAGTTTTCCTCCCAAACAACACTAAACATTGTAGCTGTTTTCAGGTTTTTAAGATTTGTTTAAGTTTTATCTGTCCTATAAAGAGAAATTATAATAGCATCAGTTTTTCTTTTAGCTATAATCCTAAATATTTATCAGGATTAGATAAATAGCAGCAATAAACTCTTTCTAAGCGTCGAGAATTGAGCCGTCAAGGAAATAGTTTTTTAAATTATCCATTAAATCTAAACTATGGGAATTCAATTACAGCAAGCTTTGACCGTTGGCAAATACTTAGTTACTCAGAAGTTGATGGGAAGAAAAAAGTTCCCCTTAGTACTGATGCTGGAACCTCTGTTTCGTTGCAATCTAGCTTGCTCGGGTTGTGGCAAGATCCAGCATCCGTCTGAAATTTTACGACAGAATTTAACTCCAGAGGCCTGTTTTGCAGCGGTTGAAGAATGTGGTGCGCCTGTTGTCTCGATTCCTGGAGGAGAACCGTTACTTCATCCGCAGATCGATGAGATTGTCCAAGGATTGATTGCACGGAAAAAATTTGTCTATCTTTGTACTAATGGCTTATTGCTAGAAAGAAGCCTCAGGAAGTTTCGGCCTTCTCCCTATTTAACTTTTAGCGTTCATCTCGATGGTTTGGAAGCGCAACACGACGAATGTGTAGATCGCAAAGGCGTGTTCCAAAAAGCGATCGCGGCAATCAAGGCTGCGAAACGCCAGGGATTCCGAGTTGCCACCAATACCACGGTCTTTACTGGTGCTGATCCCAAAAAAATGCAAAAGTTTTTTGATTTTCTCGAAACCTTAAATCTTGATGGCATGATGATCTCCCCTGGCTATAGCTATGAATGGGCCCCGGATCAAGAGCATTTCCTCCAAAGAGAACAAACAAAAGCTTTATTTAGAGAAATTCTGCGCCCTTGGAAATCAGGTCGTAAAAGATGGAATTTTAATCATAATCCCCTCTTTTTAGAATTTTTAATGGGAGATGCCGATTTTGATTGTACTCCTTGGGGAAGTCCTAGTTATAGTGTTTTAGGTTGGCAGAAACCTTGTTATTTAGTCAATGAAGGCTATCATTCTAGTTACTCAGAATTACTCAAACAGACCAACTGGAGAAACTATGGCAAAAATAGTGGCAATCCTAAATGTCGTGATTGTATGGTCCATTGTGGTTATGAGCCAACAGCAGCGACTGCGGCAATGCAACCCGATAATATGGGTAAAGCCTTGAGTAGCTTGTTCGGCGGCTAAGGTGAATTTATGATATGATCTTTTTGGTTCGACTACTTCTAGTTTCCAGATGAAGTTAGATCGAAATACCACCTAACAACTGATAACTGATAACTGATGTATGGGGGCTGTTTAAAACACCCCTATTTTTTTGTCCCATAATATTAATTCTCTCCTGTTTTATCGGGACTAGATGATGGTTTCTTGATATGATTCGCTACTGTTACGCTAATATCTAGCTCTGTTCATTCATGATTACTGTTCGTCTGAATAAACTTTTCTCCCCAACAAGAAGCGATCGCCTATGGAATTTTTGGTTAAGTCTCAGTTTGGGATTTGCACTTTTTTGTGGTTGTTTGGCGCTCAAAGAAGGTTTTAGTAGTCAATGGATAGTTCAAGATGATGCCCGACAACATGTCTTTTGGATGTTGCGCTATCTAGACCCACAATTATTTCCCGATGATCTGATAGCTGATTATTTTCAATCGGTAGCACCAGTTGGTTATTCCAGTCTCTATAAATTGGCAGCAACCGTGGGAATCAATCCTCTAGTATTCAATAAGTTACTACCACCCATACTTGGTTTGGTTGCTAGTTGGTACGGTTTTTTACTCTGCAAACAGATCTTACCTCTGCCTCTAGGTTGTTTTATTACGAGTATTTTGCTCAATCAAGCTCTTTGGATGAAAGATGACATGATTTCTGGTACTCCCAGGGCTTTTGTTTATCCTTTGTTCCTGGCCTTTCTCTATTATTTAGCTAAACAATATTTAATCCCCTGCGCGATCGCGATCGCCCTTCTAGGCATGTTTTATCCTCAATGCGTCTTTTTGGCATCGGGAATGCTGATTCTTCAACTGTTGGAATGGCAAGGAATTCGCCCCAAACTCTCACGCGATCGCCATAAATATTATTTTAGTTTGATTGGTTTGACAGTAGCTTTTCTCATCATGCTGCCCTATGCCCTCCATGCCTCGGAATTTGGCCCGACGATTACCCGCGCCGAAGCTTTACAGCTACCAGATTTTTATGACAAGGGACGAGCTAAATTTTTTAAACGTAATTTTTGGGATTATATTTTCGGTGGCGGTAGAAGTGGTTTGTTACCTCGTTCTTTATTTTCCCCAGACACTCTCAGGTTGGGAATTTTATTACCTATAATGCTGCGTTTTCAGGGTAAGTTTCCTTTAGTTAAACAAATAACCGAAAAAGTTAGATTATTACTCCATTTAATTCTAGTTTCTGTGGTCATGTTTATCCTAGCTCATGCAGTGCTGTTCAAGTTACATCTTCCTAGTCGCTATACAGGATATAGTTTTCGCATCATCCTGGCTTTTGCTACAGGTCTAGTTTTGATCTCAATGTTAGATGCTCTGGTGCGACAATTACAGCAACCCAAAAGTTTAAATATTGGCAAAAAAATAGTTCTGGGCTTATTAGGTTTCGCGATCGCGCTCTCGATTCTGTTCTATCCAGCCTTAGAAAATAATTTCCCTAACACCCAATATAGAAGGGGAACAGCCACAGCTTTATACAAATTTTTCCAACAACAACCCAAAGATATTCTGATTGCTTCACTCACCCGAGAAACCGATAACTTGCCAACTTTTGCCCAGCGCTCTGTTTTGGTCACTGGGGAATATGCCATTCCCTATCATATGGGATATTATCGTCCCTTTCGTCAACGGGCGATCAATTTGATTACAGCTCAGTACAGTAGTGATATAGAAGTAGTTAGAGCCCTTATTCGCCAGTACAATATCGATTTTTGGCTACTCGATACAGCAAGTTTTAGTCCCGATTATGTCCATGATAATCGTTGGTTGAGGCAACATAAACCAATAGCCCAAGATGCGATCGCGAGTCTGCAACAAGGAAATATACCCGCTCTAATAGCCTATCAAGATCACTGTGCAGCTTATTCCGACGGATACCACACTGTAATCTTGGCAAATTGTGTATTAAAAGATCTTATATAAATTGTAATTCTGGTCATGTTATTTTAATCCCTAAGCTTTTTAACTCACTTGTCGCTGATCGTAAAGCAATTTTAAAGATTTCATGACTTACAATAATAATACATCGTTATTCTCTCGACGTACAGCAATGAAGTTTCTTGCTGGAGTAGCTGGGGGAATTCTTTTGCATCGTCCAAATGCTGTAGTTGCCCAATCTTCTAAGATGAAAATGTCCTTGGGAGGAGTCACTTGGATTGGGTTGACACCCTTTTATATTGCCGAAGAAAAAGGATTTTTTGATGATTACAACCTTGAAGTGAATCTCCAAATTTTTGGAGCAAATACTGATTATATCTCGGCATTTTTAGCGAATAGAATTGATGGTTGTATTTCTTGTGTTACTTCAGAAGCTGTACTGCTAGCAGATAAAGGTAAGGACTTCAAGATTGTTTTAGTTCAAGACAACTCGGCTGGGGGCGATGGAATTTTAGCCCGGAATAGTGTTGCTTCACTTGCTGATTTTAAGGGTAAAAAAGTTGCCGTCGAACAGGGTGGAGTCGGTCATTTTTTCTTACTGCAAGTGCTAAAGGAAGCTGGGCTCAGCGGGAAAGATATTACGATTGTTAATGCTGATGCGCCGACTGCTGCTGCGGCTTATCAGGCAGGAAATATCGAAATTGCTAGTACTTATGCGCCGTTTTTATCCCAGGCAAACGAGGCTCAACCCGATGGCAGAATTATTTACGATTCTTCGAAGATGCCGACGGCGATCACAGATTTTTATACTTTTGATAGTAAATATATTACAGATAATGCTGATGCGGTGACTGCATTTATCCAAGCCATTGCCAAAGCCCTTGATTTCTTGGAGACAAATCGCGATGAGGCGATCGCGATCGCGGCTAGCAAGTTAGAAATTCCCCCCGAAGCTTTAGCCGCAGATTTAGAAGGTATTCAATTACCAGATATTGCAACTAACCGAGAAATGTTGGCAAATCCCAATAGTGATCTTTATATCTTGAAATCTCTTAATGCGATGGGAGAATTTTTAGTTGATCAAGGGCAAATTAAAACTGTTCCTAATATGTCATCGTTTATTGAACCGAAATTTATCAAGTAAAGGCTAATTGCTAATTGCTAATGGCTAATAGCTAATTGCTAATTGCTAATGGTCAATGTTTAATGTTCAATGATTAATGTTCAATGGTCAATGTTCAATGATTAAACCTTCGGTTTTTTGGAGTATTCGTCAGGGATTTCCCACTTGGCTGAGATTATTATTAACCATAGTTTCCCTAGTTATTCCCCTAGCGATTTGGTCTTTCCTTAGTTATAACGAATTAGTTAATCCCCAATTCCTGCCCACTCCCACAGCAGTTTTGGCAGCGGGAATTGAAATGTTTGCCTCAGAAAATCTGATACTAGATATTTTTGCCAGTTTTAGTCGAGTTTTTGCTGGCTTTTTAGTCGCGGCGATCATTGGTATTCCTTTGGGAATCGCGATCGGAACTTTTTATAGTATGGAAAGTTTATTCGGTTCCATTGTCGGAGTAGTTCGTTATATGCCGATCGCGGCTTTTATGCCTCTAATCGTTCTCTGGGCTGGCTTAGGAGAATTATCGAAAATCTTGATCATTTTTCTGGGGATTGTGTTCTATAACGCAACTATGATTGCCGATGCAGTTAAATTCATTCCCAATGAAATGCTCAATGCTGCATATACCCTTGGAGCAAATCGCTTTCATTTAGTGTTTCGGGTAATTTTCCCTGCGGTTATTCCCAGTATTATCGATACTCTTAGAGTGAATGTGGCAGGAGCTTGGAACTTTTTAGTAATTTCCGAATTGATTGCAGCTCAAAATGGATTAGGTTTTAAAATTATTTATTCGCAACGGTTTCTCAATACGGACAAAGTTCTTTTCTGTATTGTTGTTATTGGAATTATTGGTTTGCTCTTAGATTATAGTTTTAAATTATTTGCCCAGTTAGCTCTTCCCTGGGTAGAATAAAAATTTAATAAGAAATATTTGGCTAAAAAGTCAAGTATTATTACAGTTGACAGATCTGTAAAAGTTATTATTATTTTACATTTAAAGCTTGCAACAAAAGAATAAAATAGTTATCGTTAACTACAAGTTGATAGTTAATAGTTAATCTTTAAAAATGAATTTTAATCTTAATTTCAGTCGCGCAGCGCTACTAATAATAGATTGTCAAGCTGATGTTTTCGATGGTGGAGCATTGCAACTCGTGGGAACAGAAGCGGTTTTAACCAAAGCAAAACAAGTATTGGCTGCGGCACGAGCGATAGGTTTACCGATTATTCATACCCAAGAAGTCCATCGCAAAGAAATGGTAGATTTTGGACGGGAACTCGATGGTACAGAACCAGTTCATTGTCTGGATAATTGGGCCGGGACAGATTTTCACCCCGAACTATATCCTCGTGATGGCGAATATAAAATCGTGAAAAGGCGTTATAGTAGCTTTTTTGGCACAGATTTAGATATTTTGTTAAGCGGCTTAAAGGTCGATACATTGATCATTATGGGTACTATGACCAATGTTTGCGTCCATTACACTGTGGCGGATGCCCATCAAAAAGATTATCACTTTTATGTAATTGAAGATTGTTGTGCGGGTTCCGATTGGGATGCTCATTGGGCAGCACTAAAAGCAATGAAATATCTACAGCGCGATTCTTTAATTAACAGTCAAATATTTCTTAATCAAACGGGAGTTAAGCAGCGAAGTGAAGTTGAGCTTTCATCCCTACCAAGTTCGTATTAAAGAGTTCGGGCAGCAGGAGGTAAAAGTCAAGTGAATTCACCATGTAATAATATCTATGCTGGCTCAATCATGAAGAAATTAGATTCTTTGCAACCGAAGTTAGAAGTTATTAATCTTTGCAAAACTTTTGTCAATACCTCTTTGGATAAAAAGCAAGGCAAGAAGCCCGAGAAACTTCTGGTTTTAGATCGCATTAATCTCAATATTTATCCCAATGAATTTGTTTGCATTGTGGGAGCTTCGGGTTGTGGGAAATCTACTTTACTCAATATTATTGCTGGTTTATTGCCTCCTTCTTCGGGGAAAGTGACGATTAATGGTAAGGAATTATTGGGGCCTGGAGCCGATCGCGGCATGGTATTTCAGAACTATACTCTTTTTCCTTGGTTGAGCGTTGCAGACAATATTGCTTTTGGTCTCAAGCTCAAAAAAATTTCCAAGGTTCAACAAAAAGAAGTTATTCGCTACTATCTGGATATTATTGGTTTAACGAAATTTGCCCATGCCTATCCCAAACAACTTTCTGGAGGGATGAAACAACGAGTCGCGATCGCGCGGGCTTTGGCTAATCAACCGGAAATATTACTTTTGGATGAACCTTTTGGGGCTTTGGATTCTCAAACTAAGGAGCAAATGCAAGAATTTTTGCTTGATTTATGGGACAAAACTCATATTACTTTGCTGATGATTACTCATGATGTGGAAGAAGCAATCTTTCTAGCTCAGAAGATTTATGTCATGTCAGCTCATCCAGGCAGAATTAAGGAAGAAATTACAATAGATTTACCTGAGCAACGTCATCTTGATATTAAACTAACAACAGAATTTATTGATTATAAGCGTCGGGTTATTCAGGCATTGCGTTAGTTTGCTAATTGCTAATTGTTAGTTGCGATCGCATAGCTAAAAACTCATAAATATATCTATTTTAGGAAACTCATTGAGAATCAGGAAACCAATTTTCATCCAAAACTTGCGTTAGATTCAGCTCAACTTGTTCCGGTAAATCAAATAATTGCGATACTGAACGTTTACAACCAGGAAAGATATCTTCATATATATCTTCCAGGTTAGCTTTTAAACTAGGAGAATCTTTGAGTCTTTTATTGAGCAGAATTCTAAAATTAACGATTTCAGAACGCCAGTGCTTAGTATTTCTGGTTTTTTCTGCTTCCCAATATTTTAATTTTAATAAGTGTTCAGTCAGACGCATTAATAAACTTTCAATAGCTCGCTTCTGACTTTTTCCCATATCATCAATTTCATCGATTAAATTATCCCAATCTAAACTTAGATAATCTCTTTCTTTTAATGCTTTGACCATTGCCTGAGTCCATTGATAATAGTCTTGCTCGTAATGCACTTGATTCATTTTGTCTTGCATGATCAAATAGAAAAAGCTAGGTTGACTGTCGAAATATTTTAATCTAATTTTAGTAGGTCGCTACAAAATCATCTTATTTTGTCACAAGCGATCGCGAATTTAAATTTTCTTGTATTGATACGGTTAAAGAAAGAATGGTTAGTAGAAGCAATCTCTGACCATAGTATGCTTATTAAAACAGAAGTTCAATAGCAAATAATATTATGGAAATAAGAAATATTAAGAAAGAAGCAAAACGATTAATCGATAACTTACCTGAAGATTCTACTTGGGATGATTTAATGTATGAAATATATGTTAGACAGGCAGTTGAATCAGGGTTAAACGATAGTGAAGCGGGACGAGTTTTTTCTGTGGAAGAAGTTAAGGCTAAGTTTGGGTTACAAAAGTGAAAGTTTTTTGGACGGAAACAGCCGTTAATCATTTATCTTCAATTTATAGTTATATTTCTCAGAATTCTCCCCAGTATGCACAAAGAATAATGTTTTTTTGGGTTACGCTACCGCTAATTCAACCTACGACTAAGTTAAAATAGTTACCTATAAATTGATTAAGGTGAAGATCATGCAATCAATTAGTATCGCCGAAGCAGTTCAAAAGTTGCCAGATTTAATCGATGCTGCACTGCGTGTAGAAGAAGTAGTCATTACAAAAGATGATCTCTCAATGGTAAAACTTATTCCTGCTGCTTCAGTAAAAAACCGTCAACCTGGAAGTGCCAAAGGCCAGGTTTGGATGTCTGATGATTTTGACGAACCATTGGAAGATTTTAAGGATTATATGTAATGAAGTTTTTACTGGATACCCACACATTTATTTGGTATGTTACAAATAATCGAAAATTAAGTTTGAAAGCACAAGAACTTATCAATGATGGGAATAATGAGATATTACTAAGCATTGTTAGTATTTGGGAAATGGTGATCAAACATAGTGTTGGGAAATTGGGTTTTGAATTGCCATTTGAGCTTTTTATTAAAAGACAATTAGCCATCAATGATTTTCAATTACTCAATATTAAAGTGGAGAATCTTTTTATTGTTGCTAATCTGCCTCTGCATCATCGCAATCCTTTCGATAGATTGATGATTGCTCAAGCTATGGTCGAGGAAATTCCTATTGTGGGAACTGATGAAATTTTTGATTCATATCCGATTAAAAGATTATGGTAATGCTGAGTTGGGGAGCATCTCTGACAAACCAAAGAAATGCATGAGTATCTAGAAGCAATTTCATGACATATCTTCCTTGAAGTCTTCCAGAGGCTCATCAAAATCATCAGACATCCACACTTTACCCTTTGCACTGCCTCTTTTTAAAGGTCTTGAGAATGGTGAGATTTTAGCTACTGGTTTGTCATCTTGAATAATAACAATCTCTTCCCCTTTAATAGCTAGATCTAAAAGTTTTGATAAATTAGATTTAGCTTTGATTATATCTAGGTGAGTCATAGGTATAGTTTCAACGTACTATTTCAACTATAAAGAATTATTTGGGTTTCATTCTTCAATTTTACCTATGATCTCACCACTCGAAACCCGACATCATGATAGATGACGTCGCGTCTATTGCTGTAGCGGTTAGCCGAGCGGCAGTGGTTAGGATTGTTGAGCCACGAACCTCCCCGCAGTAGAAAAAGGTTATTATCACCTCCTTTGGTCCAAGCTGTTCCATCTATTGGGGCTCCTTCATAATTGCCATGCCAATTATCAGCACACCATTGCCAAACATTACCGTGCATATCATACAAGCCAAATTTATTGGATGGAAATGTTCCTACTGCTGTGGTTGTTTTTCTATACTCTCCTGGCGCTTCCTTGGCAAAAGTATAGTTGGCATTATAATTAGCTAAATTACTTGTAATCGTTTCACTAAAATAAAATGGCTGATGATATTTCTCATTCCATTGTTCTACTGTCAACTCTTCACTGTTAACTGTTAGCTGATCATATGCGGAGCGGTATCCTTTAGGACTGATCACTGCTCTACAAGCGTATTCCCATTCTGCTTCACTGGGTAAACGATATTTTCTTCCTGTTTTTGTTGATAATTTCTCACAAAAATCTACTGCATCATGCCAATATACTCGCTCAACAGGTTTAAGTAAATTATCTTTAAACCTAGCAGGATTATTGCCCATAACAGCTTGCCATTGAGCTTGAGTTACGGGATATTTGCCCATAAAGAAAGGTTGAATTGTAACTTTCCGCTGTGGTTTTTCATCGTCATCTCCTTCCCCTAGTGGTGAACCCATGAAGAATTTTCCGCCAGGAATAGCCATCATTTCCAAAGTGACATCACTACTTAATCTTTCTGAATAATATTCTGCTTGCCCCTTTTCTCTGTTAATTTCCTGCCCTTGAGCATTCACTGTCACGACTTCAAAATCAGATGTGAAAATTCTAAGTTAGATTCAGTTGTAACTTCAGGTTCAGCTATAGGAGTATTTTCTGAAATATTTGTATCAGTTACAGGTTTTGGTTCAGTTGGTTCATCATTTAAATTAGAAATCAACTTCAACATAGGCTCTACTGAAAAAGCAATCCCGATTCCTGTTCCCGTAAAACCAGCAATTTGCAGTAAACGCCGTCTGGATAAATTTAATGAAAGGAGAAAATTTCGCTCAGGCTCTTTTCTTGGAGAAATAACTTTTTCTGTTCGACTTCGTGAATCATCTCTTATCGATCTAAAAACTGGAGGTTCTACTAAAGGTGTTTTTTGACCTGATGGAGAAACTTGAGCAACCTCATTATCACGAGATACTCCCATCCCATTCTGTTGCTGCGACTTAAGCCAAATTCTTCTCAAAGCTCTTAAAGCTCTCTCTTGATCGAACTTGACTAAACGATTCCATAGAGTTTCTGCCAATTTCAAATTATTCTCTGCCTCGGCTTCTAGGGCATCTTCTCTCAACCTAGCAATATCCTCTAAAGTCGGTTGGATATATTCAGGCAGCAAAATCAAATGATATTTACTGGCAGGTTCCGCGATCGCGTAAGGTGTCTGTCTTGGTTTCTTATAAAAACGATTAATCTCAGGAACCTGATTTCTCAAATAAGAATAAAGTCTTTCTACCGTTGCACAATTCCCTTCTCCCTGAATTCTCAATCCTTGCAACAAACTATAAGTAAAAGAACCCTGCTTTAATTCCTCAATTTCATAGGAGCTTTCTGCCGGACTACAGGACGCGATCGTAATAACTCCTTGCTGTTTCTCCTCGCCGATTCCCAATCCTTTAGATCCGCTCTCATCTCGACAGGCATCAAGAATCAACACAATATTATCAGCACCACATCTTCTAAGACGTTCTGTTACATATGCCAACGCGATCGCGGAACTTTCTAATTCATCAGGATGAGGATCAACATCCGATGGCAACAAATAATCACGATTACCATGACGCATTCCATGACCACTAAAAAAGAACCATAAATTATCTCCTGCCGATAAGAAAGGTCTTTCAAATCTGGCTCGTAAAAATCTCCTTAACGTAGCACGATTGGGCTGAGAATTGTAAGGCTGATCCGCATCTGTGATCTGTGGCGAACTATCGGTAAAAAGATAAACCTTGTCAAATCTCGCTTCCTCCTCAAACCAGATTTTCATCAACTCGGCATCACGGACCGCATATTTCAGATTGGATAGATTTTCGTATTGATTTATTCCGATCGCGATCGCCCAGTTCTTAGCCATCTTTAACCATAAAATTTGAGGTTCTGTTACTAAGCATTTTACGGAATAATCTCAAAAGTGATACAGCTAAAGCATTGATTGATATTGAAAGATTAATGTTAGTCAAAAGTGAACGGTGGAATATCAGGAAAAATCAACTGCATAATAGCCACATCTAGCCATTTTCCTCGATAATACCCAATTTCTTTTTGAATCCCAATAGTTTCAAAACCAAATTTCTCATGGAATTTAATACTTTGGGGGTTTGTCACCAGAATTTTTGCCACCACATGATGGTAACCAAATTCTTTGACTTTTTCTAATAAGGCCGTTTGGAGAGCGTGACCGTAGCCTTGACCGGTTGCAGCAAAGCTAAAGTAAATCGAGGTTTCACAACAGACTAGATATCCAGGGCGATCGCTATAACGTTTAATAATTCCCCAACCAATCACTTGATCATCCTGTTGAGTGACTAAAATAGTTTCTCGATGATTGAACTTTTTTGCGATCGCGGCAATGTCTTTGGCCCCATAAGGATTAATATCCATTGTCACACCACCTAGCGCGATCGCCTCGTTATAGATATCCGCGATCGCCTGAAAGTCTTGTTCTAAATAAGTTCTAATTTGCATCTGAGAAAACAATCACTAATCATTCACATAACGAAAAATTATATTCAAGATTGTTGCTTTGAGAACAAAAAAAGAATTATAATCTTCTGAGTGCGCCAGGGTAGCTCAGTGGTAGAGCAGGAGACTCATAAGCTCTTGGTCGGGAGTTCAACTCTCCCCCCTGGCATTTTAAAATCTTGTACAGCGACTAATTATTTGTCGTTGGAGACAGATTAGCGTCGTTGGGACTAATTATGCGTCGTAGAGACAGATTATTGTCGTTAAGTTGCTAGTGACAAATTTATGTCGTTCACTTAGTACTTTACGAGTCTCCTGCTCCTTTCAATCCATCCTAACATCAGTCAAAAAATTGTGGTTACGAAAATAACTTTGAGAAATTAAGCTATTGTAACCTAGAAAAATTACAATGCTATGAGCGAAATGTTCGTTGCAACTCCTTTCTTTGTTTGGTTATGAAATTTTACGATCGCACTTTCAAGGAGAATCAGAGCGATCGCGATAAGCACGAAGAGCAATTTCTTTAGCTTGCTCATTTGGGTCACCACGAATGGGTTGTTTACTTTCTTCTACGAGAATTCCTACTTTAGCTGCTTGAGATTTGATGTTGTCTATTAATCTGCCATAACTCCAGCTATGAGCATTAGAACGGTATTTTTTGGCATATTCTTTTTGTTTTTCAATACAACCTGGAATTTTAGATTCTGCTCTTGCTTGGACTTCTGTTTGAATGATTTCTCTGATATCTCCGACCTGGGGCACGACAATGCTCCCTGCCTGATAATCTTTAGTTAGTTTAATGATTGCTTTAGCTAAAAGACGATCAAGATATTGCCCTAATTCTGATTCGCCAAATTTATTGTTTGCATTATGTCTTTGAGCAACATTTCTTTTGTGAGAAAGTAAATGCTTTTGTTGTCTTTGCCGATTGAGAAGATGATAATTCTTTTTGCCTAGCAGTTGTTTAGTGCTTTGATAAACAATTACTTTCCCTGTCTCACCATCAACTATAGCTGCGGTAGCCGGTTTATCTAATCTCATGGCGATTCCTAATAAGACATTAGATTTGCCTCTGTACAGAGGTTTACTGGAACGAGGGAAAGGGTTCTTAATTCGAGCAAGAGATGTTTGCTTGCGTTTAACAAATGCTTGCTGTTTTTGACTGAGATCACCTTTTTCTTTCATACTGGTTAAAGTCTTTGCGATCGCACTAGCTTTTTCTTGACAAATTAATTCTGTTCCTTCAGCATTTAAAAGCAGTGTTTCAAACGTACAGTGAAGGATGAGGCGATTGACATCCCAAGGTTTTCCTTTCCCCTTTCTCTCTTGCCAAAATATTCTGGCAGAACGCAGAGCGAATAAGGCACTTGAAGATTACCTTTACTAGTTTTTTTAATTTCTTGATCTTCGTAGAAGCGTTGAAATACAGTGAGTTGCCTTTTGTCACAATAGATTTGAAATATATGTTTTCCTAAGCCATTAAATTTGACACAAAGACGATCTTTTTCATTTTTACTCCAAGTCAAATCTTCATTAGATTCGTAAGCAATAGGGTATGGAACAGACTTCGGTTCTGTTAATAATTTGTCTTGCCATGATTTTGCTTGGGCTTCGTCTTGAGGTACTTGAGTTGTGGCAGTTAAGAGCGTATTTAGCCATGTTTGACCTGTTAAGTCTCTTCCTTGAGGTGCTTTGAGCTTAATTTCTTCTAAAGAGCGATCGCAATAAAGCACCAATTCTTCATCGCTTTTCAGCATTGATAACCAACGTTCTTGTCCTTGTAGTTGAAATTCCCAGCGTTGTTGAAGTTTAAGCCAAGATTTATAGATGTATTCGACTAGAGAAATGGCAGAACTATAGAACCTGCCTGGTTGACCTATGAATTGACGATCTGTTCTTAACGGTAGACAAAGATTTTTTACTGTTCCAGGAGGAATATTTCCTCTCCGTTTCCAGGTTTCAAGATCTGGATGTTCTGCTAATTGCCTCAAAAGTTCATTGATCAATGGGGTATTTTTCTCGACCATCATGTGCCAGAGTTGACGGCGAGTAGCTTCTGGGGCTATTAAACGACATTGAATTGTAATGTTACTCATAAATATTATTTTATATTAAAAACACATTATGTAATTTTAAAATTAATAATTTTTCATATATTGCTTCTTTCTCATGGCATCATTGTTGATTATGGGAGAAGCTTTTTATACGAGTACGGAAGCATCAAAAATTACGGGCTGTTCTCGTCGGCAATTGCAATATTGGCGGCGGCAAGGAGTTATTATTCCTACAGTCAATCCTGGAGGAAAGGGTCGAAATGTTTATTACAGCGAATCAGATTTATTTGTTTTGGCGGTAATGGAATATTTGCTATCGATAGGTTTGAATTTTGATGTTTCTTTGTCTGTTTTAAAACTTCTGACTGCGAAAGGCTTATTTTTGGCGGCTAAGTCGTGGAGCAAAGATCAAACTCGTTTAATGTTTTTCTTGGGCTTAAGTAATGAAGAGGTTCGGTTAGAGAATTTTAATGTTGAGTTGGCTAAACAAAAGTTAGAAGAAGGATATCCTGTTGTTCCTTTTTGCTGCGATCGCATTTATGATAAGTTGCAA
>JBCCYD010000046.1:0-22380 GCA_039190385.1 Cyanobacteria bacterium P01_F01_bin.143
ATTTTAATTTCAGTCTCAGCGATCGCTTGTCCTGCGGTTTTGGAAAAGTTACGCTCTAAGGTGCGAGCATTAGTCACTGGGGATGTTTCAGTCAAACCATAGCCAACCAAGACAGGAATATTTACTACTTCATAAAAATCATCTAAATGCTTAGCCAGGGAACCACCACCACTGACAAAGGATTTAACTTGACCGCCAACAGCCTCGCGAACTTTTTTATAAACTATTTTGTCTCCTAGAATATGTAGCGGGAAGAGAACAATTGTTCTCAAAATTGCCGATAATTTAGCGATCGCCGAAGGTTGCAAATTATCTAACGACAAGCCCTGGGCTAGACGACGCGCCACAATATATTGTTGTGACAGATTGAACAGTCCATTAATTAACTTTTGTTTGCCGGTCGCTTGTTCGCGGAATTGCTTTTGAACACCTTCATACAAAGATTCCCAAAGACGAGGCACGCCGATCATATAATGAGGTTGATATTTTTTGAGGTCGGATTTTAGCGATCGCAGATTCGTATAATATTGAGTGCAACCTTGGGAAAGCAGAAAATATTCAGCACTTCTTTCATAAGCGTGCCAGCTAGGAAGGATACTCAAAACGCGATCGCCTTGATCACAGGGAATAATTTTGCGCAGACTATTTACCTGATGCAACAAATTACCGTGGGAAAGCATAACCCCTTTAGGTTTGCCAGTAGTTCCCGAAGTATAAATCAGAGTAGCTAAAGTGGATTTATTTTGCTCAACTGTTTCTAGGGAATGATTGCTACCTAGATCTAATAACTGAGAGAAATTGAGAATTTTTAAATTGGTATTGGCAGGAATCTCTTCATCTGAAAGTAAGATCACAAACTTGGGAGTAAATTCTGTTATTTGAGGCGATAAACGATTAAAGGTTTTGAGATTTTCAACGATTAAACTACTGCTATCGCTATTGCCGTAAATATATAGTAGTTCCTGTTGTTCGGCACTGCCCGATCGCACAACATCGGCTGCTCCTGCCATTATAATTCCTTGATCGGCGATAAACCAACGGGGGCTATTATCGGCAAATAAAGCAATCTTCTCGCCCGAGGTAATGCCCAAAGCTTGTAATCCTGCGGCAAAGCATTGAATTTTTTGATTGAGTTCTTGATAACTCAAGGAAACAGCTGGTTTTATATGGGGAGCCTTGAGGGCAATCTTTTCGCCGAATTCTTTAGCTGCGATGGGCCAGATTTCTGGTAAAGAATTAACAGATCTATAGTCGATAAAAGAACTCATATTCATAATGCGATCGCAATTTTCCGTAATTTCTCAATTAATTTCAGAATAATTGGATTTTAGATCAATTCACGACAACTGTAGACAGATATCGTTTTGTCTCAAGAATTTAGCCCTCTTAAGCAACTATCGATAACTATTCATTACCCATTACTCATTACTTATTACTCATTACTTATTACTCATTACCTTTCCACTTTGACTCTTTTGGTCACCATAGTAATACCATCGCTTCTGACTAAAATCGCCGACAACCAATTATTTTCAGGCAATAAAGGCGCAGTGACTACTTTGTAAATGCCACCAGCGGAAAGAGGCTCTAATTCTAAACTACCAGGATTAAGGTAGAGATTCGTCGTGGTTCTTTCTTCTAGGGCAGCTCCAAGCAAAACTTTATCTTCTAATGGTTCGGTGACAATAACATCGAAATTATATTTCTCGCCTACTTTTACTGTTTCTGGCGCGATCGCTGTAATAGCAGGAGGGTTATCACCTGTTTTAAGTTCAGTTTGCTCTGAGAGAATATCCTGGCTAACTATTTGTTGGTCTTGAAAATATTGTCGCGATCGCACAGTAGAAACTAAACTAATATTTCTGCCTTGATCTATTTGCGAGCCACTCATCTTAGTGAGAGTTTCGACCATTAATTGATCTCCTTGTTGTTCCCAGGATTCGATTGTAGTTCGGTAGCGTAAACGAGGATAGGTTGACCAAGTTTGTTCGAGAGCCTGACTCATCACCTCAACAGTTAAACCATCGCTATTAGTGAAATTGGCATTATAAAAACTTAGCAGTTGGGATAAGTCCTGATTATTTGCAGCACTCTCAATGGCTGTGATCGTTGCCCTAAGATTACTGGGAAGGGTTTCCGGCGGTTCAGCTTTGACCTCGTTACCCAATACAGTGAACATTCCGATACTTAGTAATAGGGGCGCGATCTCTTTTTGCCAATATTTTTTCGCCATTGGATTCTCTCTAATCTTTAGCAGCTATCACAATCTATCTTATCTTTTCTTCGATTGCGATGTAATCTTGCTTTATCGTTTTTTTTGTTGCATTTATTTTATTGGCTTGAGGCGAGTAAACTTGAGATTGAACTTCCCCCCACTAGTTTCGCCAAAAGCTCGAACCCGAACAATATATTTTCCATCCTCAACAATTCTCGAAAATAATAGCGAATTCGTTGTGCCATCAGGTGCATCATCATTTTCAGCGACGGTGGAACCATCATCGGCAATGAGCATAATCATGGTGTCAAATTCGTCGGAAGTCAGGTCGATCGCCACTTGATCGCCTTGTTCCAATTGGACGTAATAATCACGAGCAAAACCACCTTCCCCAGTAGGAATATCACTAGAAGAAAGGGTATCAGAAATTTCTTTGTCCGAAGAAATACTATCAGGATTATAGAGTTTGTTTTGCGCTTCTGCGTGTGGGATAGGCATCGCGATCGCTCCTAGGGCAATACCCATAAGCAAATTGCAATACCAGCGGTTAACAAACAGTTTAGTCATAAGAGATTTAATCAACTGAGCTTAGATCTCAACAAGAATAGTTTAGAATTTTTTATTTCTACAATTCTATATTCTCACATGCCAGGCAGATGCATCAGGGATAATATTCCGCATTAAGTTTTGCTGAACTCTAAAACGAAAGGAAACAGAAAATGAAAAAGCTGCAAGCTGCCCATTCTCGTTTCCTTCAAAACAAAAGTTTCAATAATATTTAGTTCTTAGAAGAAAATACGGAAGAGTTTTTCACTTTATTGAACATTCTTACTAGAACTACAACAGCGAAAATCAACCATAATAATGAACTTAATTGACCTAACAAGACGGGTATATCAATCATAATTTTCAATCTTTATCCAAGATCATTTCTTTGAGTGTCTCCTATATTTCACTGTCAGAAAGTTTATTGATATCTTTTTTGTTGATTCTTAATATATTTTAAAGAAACAGGCTTGCAAGTTAAAAAAACTACAACTATTTTCGCTGAAGATACCATTCTATTTGTTAAATAAACCACAAACAAAATTTCCCAAATCTTCAGAATCCTCTTCAAAAGATATTTGAGTTTTATCTGGTCGTAAATAGGAAAAATGACGGCAATCATAAACTATTTCAGGTTGCTTTTGGCCGTCGACACTAAGGATTGTTCGATATTCCCAATAATATTTAGCACTGCGTTTAATCCGCACAATACAAACTTGATGTCCCGACCATAATTTGCAGGTATCAGCTTCTGTGCTAGGAGAGATAAAAAAAGAAGATACAATCAACAAACTTAGAAGCAAACATTTTTTCAACATAAACAATCATTGTTAAATGTTTAGCAATTTATCTCCTGGGTAAAAAAGCAATAGGATTGACGGCCTTCTTCCCATTCTTCCGGATTTCAAAGTGAAGATGAGGGCCTGTGCTACGACCAGTACTACCCATTTCCGCAATTTGTTGTCCTTGCTTAATTTTTTGACCCCGACGAACGAAAATTTTGTTGTTATGGGCATAAAAAGTCACACTGCCATCAGGATGTTTTACTTTCACTAAGTTGCCATAGCCACCAGAGTTCCAGCCGGCAAAAATAACTTCTCCAGTCGCTGCTGCTAGGATAGGAGTTCCGACAGGAGCTGCAATATCTATTCCTCTATGCATTCTTCCCCAACGCCAGCCATAACCTGAGGTGAAGGTTCCTTGGGCAGGCCATATATAACCATCGAAATAATCACTATTATCAGGTAAATATTCCTCTGGAGAAGATAAGGGGGGAAGTTGTGGTCTTAATCGATCTCGAAAAGAAGAATCAAGCAGTGAATTATAATTGTTTATCGGACTGATAGCAGAACTAATAAGTACTTCTTCTGATGAAGAGCGATTTTCTAAAGTTAAATTTTTGTCCTCTTTATTTGCCTCGGAGATGGGGCTAGGAACATAGTTAGGCTCTAGAGATTCTCGGTTGATTAACGAAGAAGAATCATTGATACTGATTTCCGATTCTTCGTTATATTGACTTTGAAACTGATTTCTCAGGTTGTCGATATCAGCTCTTAGTCTAGAGATATAAGGATCACGAACATTTGTTTGACTTTCTCCATTGCTTGAGAGATTTGTACTGATATCTCTAGTAACTATGGGGTTTATAGTGTTGTTAGTGGTTCTTTCTGGAATGGAATTTCTTACAGGAAAGGGAATAATATTGGAATCATTAGTACTTACTTGAGAGTTCTCTTTAAGGGGAATTACTAACTGTTGGTTAATAGGAAGCCGATTAGGATTTTTGATTTTATTAGCTTCAATGATTTGCTCAGTGGAAATTCCATAAAGACGCGCAATGCTACTTATGGTGTCCCCTGGGCGCACTGTGTAGATCTGTTGCGTAATTGTTTTATTGCCAAAGTTTTGAGCTAGACTAAATGAGGGAAGTTGAGGAACCGATACGGTGGTGAACGAGTTTGTTTCTATGTTGGAGCGAATCTCGATTGTGGGAGTTGTGAATGTTTGTTCTCTATTTGATTCAGAGTTTTCTGTGATCGCGAAATTCTGTACTGGGATAGACTGAACAACCAAGTTTGAGGAGTAGAAATCGGTTACTGAAGGTTTCGTAGAAGCTGCCTGAGCTGTTTGAGGTGAATTAACCATTCCTCCCAGGGAAGCTATGGTTACAGCCAAGACACTGGAAGTGATTCCTTGATCTGGTAATAATTTATATAGATGTTTTTGTATATGTTCTTTTGTGAGCGATGTATGGTCTTGATTTTTATCCTTTCCAGCAGAACAGTTTAAAAGGTTGTTGGTCGTGTTGTACATAGCAATCGATTTTCGTTTGGGAAAAGAGGCTCTGAGTATATTTACTTGATTAAAATAATTATTATCCCCTATTTAGGTAAATTATTCGGTTAGATTCTAAATAAAGGGTATGAGTAATCTTGCTGCCTCTGAAGAGACAACATAGTATTTTCAATGTTAATAATTTTAAAACGTAAGAAACTAGCCTAAGTATCTTAAGAGTTTTTTTGCATTTCAACGAAAGGGTAACCTGAAAATAGAATTTAGACAAGTATTACATCAGGATCTTAGCTCTCAATTATTCTATTCAGGGCTTATGGCTTGGGACTTATAGCTATTTATCTTTAATTTCTCAATTGTCGTAGGGCTTCAAACAAACCAACAGAAACACTTACAGATAAATTAAGGCTTCTTACTTCAGGTTGGGCGATCGCAATATATGCTCGATAATCGCAAAGTTCTAGAACTTCGGTTGGTAATCCAGCTGTTTCACTGCCAAATAGTAACCAATCATTTTCTTGATATTGGTAATCGAGATAATTTCCGCTACCACGGACTGTAAATCCGATTAACTTACCTCCGTTTTGGCGCTGCACTCTCCAGAAATCTTCAAGATTGGAATGATAATGCAAGTCTACGTAGGGCCAATAATCTAAACCAGCTCTTTTTAAATAGCGATCGCTTAGTTCAAAACCGAGAGGAGCAACTAAATGTAATTCGGTTTTAGTTGCAGCACAAGTACGAGCAATATTTCCTGTATTGGGAGGAATTTGGGGATAAACCAAAACAACGCGCATATATTATTCAGTTATCAGTTATCAGTTATCAGTGAAAATTCCCTACTATTTTGTCTTCTTCAAGCGACTAAGATAGGTTGACACAGTTTGGATTCGAGATCTTTTTCTTGTTTAGTAGTAGTTTGAATAGCTTTTTGCATAATACTGGGAATATCTTGTCCTTGCTTATACATTTTTAGCCATTGTTGAGCAGTATTGCCCGATCTTAAGATTTTTTTGATCGGAGGGAAGAAACAACTATAACCACGCTGTTTGGCGAGGGGAAAAACTTCTTGATATAGTTCTTCAATCCAATGAGCTGCTGTTATTTTTCTTCCATCTTGCCAATGGGTTAATTCTGCATCAAGACTATCCCGAGCTACTAATAGTTCATTCTCATCTGCGATCGCGATTAAATCTTCTGGGTCAAAACGGCTCTGGGTTAAAGGATCTAATTCAAGATTTGACATCATTTGGTGAAGTCTTGCCTCCAAAAGTGCCGTAATTGCCAATAAGGCAATGGGATCAACCATAAGATCGCAAATCCTCATTTCCAGGCGATTTAGTTTGTAAGGACGACAATCACCATTAGGTCTGACTGAAGACCAAAGATGACGTACATTTTGCATGGTGCCAATTTTTAATTGTTCTTCTGTCCATTGAATAAAATGCTTATGACTAGAAAACAAAGGAACATGGGTAGGCGTTTTGGGAAACATCTGCCAGCGAGTTGAATGATAGCCCGTAACTTGGCCACCAAGAAAAGGAGAGGAAGCACTCAAAGCTAGGTATAAAGGCGCTTCAAGACGAATTAAACGACAAGCTTGGATTAATACTTCAGGATCACTAATGCCAATATTGATATGAATACTCGCAGTTACTACATCTGTGCCATAGGTTTGCTCGATATAGGCATGATAAGGATTATTAGGATCAGAACGGACAAAGCGATCGCTATTGCCCAAAGATAAAGTACTCCCGGGAATGATTGTATAGTCTCCCAAACTACTCAAATAATGACGCAATTTTTGTCTAGGTTTCAAAAGTGCGCAAAGCAACCGTTCATAGTTAGAATAAGGGGCAGTCGTATATTCGACATTTCTACTATCGGGCTCTCGGACAAAACAATCTAAATTCTTGACTATTTTATCTGACAAGCCAACAATATCTCCTTGTGGCGTACCAGTGTACATTTCAACTTCAAATCCTTTAGAGAGTAACACAATTGCTCCTAAGTATTTTTAACAATGGGCTAATCGAATTTTGATCTAATTTCCTATTGCTTTTTGCTTTGCAAGATCACCGAATAAAACAATAGCTTGTCAAATATTACATCATATATTTTGATACATTACATAAGAAATAGTAATTATCCTTAAATTTTCTTCAACATAATCGATACGGGCATTGCTATTCTATAGCTTTGAGTCAATTGCAAGATCAAGAATAGACAAAAAATAGATATATCCGATACACATATACTTGCTTCTATAAGATACAATTGCGAATCATCATCATAATTCAAACCTAAATAATAATAAAATCTGCGTCAGCTAATTTTATACTCTCAATCTAAAATCAATATGAGTTCTTCCACAAAAACTATTAATAAAGCCGAGTTGAATCGTAAACATATCGTCAAATGCTATCAAACGAGTCAGCAGGTAAAGTACCTACATCTAGAGGCTGAAATAGATGTACTAATTCAGCAACTGCAAGCTTTGAAAAAAACTAAGCAATAGTTCTTAAATCTTAAATTAATAATGCTACGCGCTAAGATATCCTAATTGCTTACATGTAGTATAAAAAATAACTAGCAAGGAAGCAAATATGATAATGCATCCTAAATTAGCGCGAGCTTTTGCCGAAAAAAATGCCCTTAAAGTTATAAGTGGCTTAAACAATTTCAATCTCGATCATGTAGCCTCTGTTGTCAAAGCAGCAGAAGCAGGCGGGGCAACTTTCGTCGATATTGCTGCCGAACCTACTTTAGTTAAAGCGATTCGCAACCTAACTAAATTACCAATCTGTGTTTCCGCAGTTGAACCAGAATTATTCGTTTCTGCCATAGATAATGGTGCGGATTTAATTGAGATTGGTAACTTTGATAGTTTTTATTCCAAAGGAAGACGATTCGAAGCGCCAGAAGTCTTGGCATTAACTGAAGCTACTCGCTCTTTACTTCCTGAGGTTACTCTTTCTGTGACGGTTCCTCATATTTTGCCTCTTGATGAACAAGTACAATTAGCCCAAACTTTAGTCAAAGCTGGGGCAAATATCATTCAAACCGAAGGTGGAACTAGTATTAATCCTGTTCATCCTGGAGTCAGAGGCTTAATCGAAAAAGCTGCTGCTACTCTGGCCGCTGCTCATAGTATCTCACAAGCAGTAGAAGTTCCTGTGCTATGTGCTTCGGGTTTATCCAGTGTCACTATCCCAATGGCGATCGCGTCTGGCGCTTCTGGTGTTGGGGTGGGTTCGGCGATTAACCAACTAGATACGGAAATTGCAATGGTTGCTCAGGTGAGAAGTCTGGTTGAAGCTTTAGCTAAGAATTCTACTAAGGTTTTAATATAAAACCAATCTGAATTAATCAACGCAAAAAAGGTGGGCGATGCGAAGCGAGTGCTTTAGTGCACTGCCCACCTTTGATGGGTTTTCACAAAAAGCCTTTATTAATAAGTATGCTTTTCCGCAAAAACATCTGTTGAAAGAATAAAGACACTATCTTGAAGATCAAAACCAGGGTTAGGTAGCGGTGGAGTTGTATTTGAAAATGTATCACCCACTAATGCCTGTCCAATTTCCACTGCAATGATTCGATCATTATCGTCCAATTTTATCAGCGTTGGATGAACCTGAACATTAGGATCAGTCGGCACATATGGATTAGTCGTAAGATTGTCACTGTCATTAACTAGTCTATATCCTCCTCCATCTAAAACGGCATATCCTTTAGAAGCTAGGAACTCTCCCAAAGAAGATTCGGCGTAGTTCGCGTCACTATCATCATCGTCATAACCATCATAAGTCGCAAGAGTACTACCTTTTTTGTAAATTTTCACATAATCAACTCCTGGAATATCAGATTCATCATAATTAGGATCATCTTTGTCATTACCATTAAAAGTTCTAGGATCCGTAAAATCTATCGTAAAGTCTGATGTCTCAAAATCAGGCTCAGAATCACCATCTTCATCTTTGGGAGTCCAAGGAGTATTGTCTCCAGCCTTAGTATGGGTAGAGGTGATGTCATCTAAAGTCTCATTTCCTCTACTTAGGACAGTTCCTGTGCAATCATTGTAGCCAATAGGAATAGAAGAGATAGTCAATTTATGATCAGTATCGATATTGATTTGTTGTCCCTGTCTATCTGGATCATGTATCCATGTTGTCGGTTGATAATTATTATCTGGATTAACAGTATCAAGAGGAGTATCCAAGTTAGGATCGTTAATAAAGTCAGTTCTCATAGTCCATGATGTTTTACCATTACAGGTTGTTCCACCACCTCTAGTCCCGATAGTATATTCTGCGCCTAATGTCTTAAAACTAATAGGAGTTGTTGCACCAGGTAGTGTTGCACTAGTATCTCTCACTCTTGCTCTGGCTACTACTTGAGTATCTGCCTTATATTGTTTGTCATAATCGGTATTCGCAATATCTATCTCACTACTAAAATACAATTGCGCTGTAATGCCATCAGGTCTTCTACAAGCAAAAAATCCTTCATAAGGAACGTTAGTACCATTACAATCGGCAGTCTGATTTGTATCATCTAAACCGTCTAACAATGGTTCGACACCCCAAGCTCCAGTATCATAATCTCCAGTGCTTGCCAAAGGAGGGCCCCATCGATTGATGACTAAATCACCCTGCCAATTATCATTTGCCGGTACGACAAAATAAATTACTGGATCAGCTAAGCCTGGTATATTCAACGCTAAACGAATATCTGCTGTATCAACACTTGTTGTTGGGGAAGTAAATCCTGTCAAATCAACAACATTTTGAGCTCGCCGTAATTCATCAGAAATAAACTCGATCGCTCTTGCGCTTTCGTTACGAGCTGTTACCTTACTGGTTTCATCTCTAGTAGCTCGAGTTAGTTGAAGTAAGCCATAGCCCAATCCAACAACAACTATCGTACTCATTATTAATCCTGAAAGAAGTTCGATGAGGGTAAATCCGGAATCAGATTTACCAGCTTTCAGTAATTTATATAATTGTTTGAATTGCTTATTTCTCATGATTTAGGTGTTTTTAATTATTCTTGATTTGTCTAATATTCGGTTCAATAAAAAATATAATTACACTGAAGTTTCTCATAACTTCTCTTCTTAGATGAGCTAAAAAAAACATCTCAAGGTAAATTAAGAATTGAGAATTTTTCTCAGAAAATCTAGTCTCTTATAGAATTATTTTAGAAAGATTAAGTAATAATTGTAAATTGTGGAAGCTACTGATTAAAAAATAAAGTTGTGGTGAAATTCTCATCAGTAGATAGAAACCAATGAATATTTAGCCGATAACAGCGAAATATTTAACTAAACCTAAGTATTTTTACTAATGATTGATTTTTTAGAGAAATAAAGCCATAGTAAAAATCGAACTCTTGTAACTTAATCGTCCACAAAATTAACATGCTAGGAAATTTTCAACAAAGTCAGCTGCGGATTGAATTAGAGGCTAAACAGAATGTAATTCGTGATAGTTTACTAAATACAGAGCAATTAAAGCAATGGATCTGGCCTCAAACTTTATCTGATAATTTACCAGAAACATTATCAGCTGGATTGATATTTACTAGTAAACTAGGATTTGTTGAGATCGAATATTTAGTAAAAGTAGCAGATGATAATTGCTTACAATTAATCTTAAGTAAAGGAATTGATGGTTACTATGAATGGTGTTGGAGTGATGGCTGGATACAGTCTCGTTTAGAAGGTATTTCCTTATTTCCTTTAGATTTGGGTCAAACTTATTGCTTGATGAGGCTTCGTCAACATCTAAATATGCAGCAAAAGACTAATTAAGGCATGATTTTATCTCAATTTAAGTCAGACTCTGGAATCATCTTTGAGAATAACTGCGGAAATCTTGACTCAATTGTTGACTGACTCCGTAAATTGCCGATAATAAAATCCAACCCAGAGTGTTAATTCTTAAGTCGAAAATTGTGACATCTAAGAGATTAAATAAAATACAACAAATAAAAGCTAGGATATAAGAAAATAGGATTAGGCGATCGCTTGCAGTTACTAGCTGAGAAGGTTTTTGATTACGACGATGCAGTAATAAAATAGCTTGAGCTAAAATCCAGGCAACTATTCCACAGAAGACTAAACTAGCAATAATTCCGATTTCCATTCCCAACATGAGAAATAGATTATGGGGATGTCCAAACCAAAAATTAGTAGCTTCTAAATATAGGGGTGTGTAATTACGCAGACCCCAACCAATAATAGGATTTTCTTGAATTTTTGACCAACAGAATTCCCATTGCGTAATCCGTAATGTTTCTATTGGGCGATCAGGATACATACTATCTGATAATCTGCCCCAAATGAAAATAGGAACAATTTTGCGTAACCATTTTTGTCCCCAGAAAGAGCCAAATGATGCCCAGAGAATAGCTGTTCCTATAGCCGTAACTGCTGATACTAGCCAATACCAGCTAAGATAAATTGCAAATCCCATAAATCCGAGGAAGGTGATGCCCCAAGCATTACGAGAATTTGCTAATCCTAAACCAGCAGCATCAGCTAATAAAATAATACTGAGCAATAGCAATAGATAACTGCGGTTTTTAAGAGCATAATTTTGCCAGATATCTAACCATAAGCCTAATCCGATAATAAATGCGATCGCGAGATAGATGGCGAGAAAATTTGCATAGATAAATACTGATGACATTCTTCCGGTAGGGATTCCTTGAGAGACTAATTCCCAGCCCAGAATAGTCTTAATCAATGCTGGACTATACCAATTTAAATATAATTGTCCTAAACCCAGAATAACTATGGGAAAAGTAGGAATACATATCAACCAAGAAATTCTGCGTAGTTGCCAGGGATAACGAATAACAATATTTAAACTAGCGAATAAAGCAAAAAAAGGTAAGAAATTTGCGAGACCTAAAAAAGCTTCTGATGGTTGATAGGCTAAAAATGAATTAAGAATAAACCAAATACTTAAGATTCCCCAAGCTTTATTGATGGGATTATTAATGATCTTGGGAAAATATGAGATCGCAATTCTAATTAAAATCCATAGTAATCCTAATTCGCCTAAAGCGGGAAATAAGGGCAAAATAAAAATACTAGCCTGCAAAATCAGAAAGGTTTGCATAAGTTATTAGCTATCATTTAACTGTTAATTTATATTATTTGGCTAAACTCTAGTTGACCAATATTTGCTACGATTTCTTCAACCAGAACTCAGGTTAGATATATCATGAAATTAATCTTCTACAGTAAACCTGGCTGTCATCTTTGTGAAGGATTACAGGAAAAATTAGACCAAGTAACCAATATCAATTTTGAGTTAGAAATTCGCGATATTACCACCCGTGATGATTGGTTTGCTGCCTATCAATACGAAATTCCTGTACTTTGTCAACAATTATCCGAAGGGGAAAAACCATTGCCCCGTCTGTCTCCTCGGGCAACTGTGAAAAAATTAGAGCAAATGTTACAGAAACATTTAACTAAAATCTCATAAAACTAGAGGCAAAATAGAGTCGAAAGTCGATCGCTTCTGCCAACTGTAACTATTATGAAACTTAGAGAATTATTAGCCAAGGTAGCAAATCTCCAAACACCTATTAACAATTCCACATTAGATCAAGAAGTTACTGGATTATCTACCAATTCCCATGCGTGTAAGCAGGGAGATTTATTTATTGGGATGCCTGGAACCAGAGTTGATGGCGGGGAATTTTGGCAAAGCGCGATCGCATCTGGCGCGATCGCAGCTTTAGTAACCCCTAGCGCTACCAAGAAAAAACCACCAACAGCTGATGATTGTGTGATCACAACTGATGACATGATCGGTACTTGCGCTGAAATTGCTGCTGCTTTTTATGATTACCCTGCGCAAAAATTAAAAATGGTAGGCATTACAGGCACTAACGGCAAAACTACCACTTCTCATTTGATTGAATATTTCTTAGCTCAATCTCAATTGCCAACTGCTTTACTGGGAACTCTCTACACTCGTTGGCAGGGATACCAAGAAACTGCGAAACATACGACTCCTTTTGCTGTAGATTTACAAGGGCAATTGGCATCGGCCGTAGCGGCAGAAAGTCGATATGGAGTAATGGAAGTTAGTTCCCATGCCTTGGCTCAAGGAAGAGTGAAAAATTGT
Source organism: Cyanobacteria bacterium P01_F01_bin.143 (assembly GCA_039190385.1). Lineage (GTDB taxonomy): Bacteria > Cyanobacteriota > Cyanobacteriia > Cyanobacteriales > Xenococcaceae > Xenococcus. The sequence goes on from JBCCYD010000046.1 coordinate 13,201, forward strand.
GGTTTTGAGGTTGCGGTATTTACTAATTTGACTCAAGATCATCTGGATTATCACAAGGATATGGAGGATTATTTTCAGGCTAAGGCTTTGTTATTTAGTCCTGAATATTTACAGGGCAAAGCGATTATTAATCTTGATGATCCTTATGGACAGCGGTTAATTGAACAATTAGCGCCGGAGAGAGTTTGGAGTTACAGCATTAGTAGTAGTGAGGCGGATTTATATACTAGCGATTTAGATTATCAAGCTAATGGAGTGAGTGGGATTTTGCATAGTCCCGCCGGAGAAATTCCTTTTACTTCTCCTTTGGTGGGTCAGTTTAATTTGGCTAATTTATTAGCTGCTGTAGGTGCGGTATTGCATTTGGAAGTTAAATTATCGGTGGTGGCGGCGACTTTGCCACAGTTTTTGGGAGTTCCTGGCAGAATGGAACGAGTGCAGATTCAGGATGCTCAGGATATTAGTGTGATTGTTGATTATGCTCATACACCTGATAGTTTGGAAAATTTGTTGAAGGCGGCGCGTCCTTTTGTGGCAGGGAAAACAATTTGCGTCTTTGGTTGTGGTGGCGATCGTGATCGCACCAAACGACCTTTGATGGGACAAATTGCTGCTGAGTTGGCGGATATGGTGGTGGTGACTTCAGATAATCCCAGGACGGAGAATCCCCAGAAGATTTTGGAGGATGTGGTGGCCGGGATTCCTGAGACAGTGGAGCCATTAGTGATTGGCGATCGCGCTATGGCGATCGCAACTGCTATTAGTCAAGCGCGATCGGGTGATGGGGTTTTAATTGCGGGGAAAGGACATGAAGATTATCAAATTTTGGGCACAGAGAAAATCCATTTTGATGATCGCGAACAAGCAAGAGAAGCTTTGAAGATTCGTTGTCACTAAATTAAGCAACAAGAAAAGTTTAGTTAATGGTCATCTAATCACTATATAGCTAAACTTTTTCCTGACTGATACAGTGCGATCAAAATATAAGAAATAAAAAATAGTGATTACCTTACCAATTCAGCTCCCTCAAGTTCAGATTAATGAATTTTGCGAAACTTGGAAGATCAAAGAGTTAGCCTTATTTGGCTCAGTTCTTCGAGATGATTTTCATCCCGACAGCGATATTGATATTCTAGTTACTTTCCGTCTCAATGCTGATTGGAGTTTATTTGATCATGTCAAAATGCAACAAGAATTAGCCGATATATTAGAAAGAGAAGTAGACTTAGGGAATTCCAAACAATAAAGACGTCCAAGTCAATACAATAGACTAAGATTGCTCACAAGATTAACCAAGGTTTATGCTGCAATTGACAGAATCTCTAAAGTTATTGTTTATCGAAACAGCAAACAAGCTCAAAGGACATGAGAGAAGAAGATTTATGGCTTTGACAGTACAAGAACTAGGTCAAGGAGGTCAACGCTTAGCAGAAAGAGAATTAGGATGGAATAGGGATCTCGTTCGCAAAGGAACCAGAGAAGTAGAAACAGGAATTATTTGCCTAGATGCTTTTCAAGCAAGAGGCAGAAAAGCGATTGAAACTAAGCTGCCAAATTTATTAGAGGAGGAACAAATCGAGTCAAGACGGAAGCTTGTGACCATGACTTGGAAGGGTCGTCATCCAACAGTTGCACTCATTACAGAAAATTACTCTACTGGAGTCAAACTAACCAAAAAAGAAATGTTGGCAATTGAAAATCAAATTCAACGTTCGCCCGAATTGGGTAAATGGTTTATTGATATTTATTACAATTCAGTTTGATTGTGGAATGATTTTTTCTCTGGAAGTCCCTAAGAAGTCGTCCAAAATTAACTTCGGATTTTTGGAAAAGTTTAGATCTAAGGATTCTAAGGATTAATCTAGAAACAAGTGGCAACTAGCTTTCAGAATCTTATGTTCTTACCAAGAAGAAAACTTCTTAAATTTGGTTTATGTTCTCTAGGAATGCTCAGTGCTAATATTCTGGGAGCTAATTTGAAATCTTCAGCCCAACCCAATAGTTTACCAAGAACCCCCAAACAAGACGGGTTTTACTTTCCCGCAGAATGGCATCCCCACGAATATACCATCATGCAATTTGTCCCTCGCCAGAATTGGGCAGGTTATGGCATCAGGCAAGCTCGCAAAGACTGGGCAACAGTAGCCAATACCTTAAGTGAGTTTGAACCGGTATTAATGGTTGTCGATCGCCAAGATTATACAATTGCCAAAAAACTTTTAAGTAGTGAGATTGAATTAGTAGAATTTCCTCTCAATGATGGTTGGGCTCGCGATTCTGGGCCATCATTTGTAGTTAATGGTAAAGGCGATCGCCGCGTTACAGGTTTTACTTTTAATGGTTGGGGAGCCAAGTTTCCACCCTATGACGATGATGTCAAACTGCGATCGCGTCTTTGTGAATATCTACAAATTCCTTTTTATGAAGCTGATTTAGTCCTCGAAGGCGGTGCCGTTACCTTAGATGGGGAAGGAACTCTAATTACCACAGAAGAATGCTTACTTAATCCCAACCGTAATCCAGACAAAAGCAAATCTCAAGTAGAGCAAATTCTCCAGGAGTCTTTTAATGTCAGCAAAGTAATTTGGTTAAGTAAGGGCACAACTCCTGATCCGATTACGGATGGTCATGTAGATGGGATTTGTGTTTTTGTCGCGCCGGGAAAAGTCATGTTGCAGACGACAGATGATCTCAATGATCCAAATTATGAGATTTGCCAAGATGCTAAAGAGAAATTACTGGCAGCATCAGATAGTAAGGGAAGGAAACTAGAAATTATTGAGCTTCCCTTGGCCTATGATGTGGCTCATATCAATTTTTATATTGCCAATGGTTGTGTGCTGGTGCCGATCGCGAATGACCCAGCTCAAGATGATGCACCATTATCAATTATTCGTAATATATTTAGCGGCCCGCGAAGCGGATCTCTTCGAGATCGCGAAGTAATCGGCATTAGTGGGGAAATTCTCGCTCAAGGTGGCGGCGGTATCCATTGCATTACTCAACAAGTGCCTGCGGTAGTATTTAACTAATTCCTGATTCTTTCCAAAGTAAATTTATTGCTTATGCTCTCGCTAAACCCCTGGATATTTGCCCTGCTCCTTAACACTGTTCTCATTGCGATCGCCTGGATTCTGCCCAAAAAATTACTCACTCCCCTGGGCTACCTCAATGCTTGGGTCTTAGGCGTTATCGTTTGGGGAACTCTGGGCTGGCAAGGATATACAGTAGTGATGTTTTATTTCCTAGTCGGTTCGGCGGTCACTAAAATTGGCATGGCAGAAAAAGAAGCTGCTGGCATAGCAGAAAAGCGATCGGGGATGCGCGGGCCAGAAAATGTTTGGGGTTCGGCTCTAACGGCAACTATTTGCGCTTTGATAACATTATTTGTGGCTTCTCCTATTAAAGAATTATTGATTCTCGGTTATGTCGCCAGTTTTGCGACTAAATTATCTGATACGAGTGCCAGTGAAGTGGGTAAAGCCTATGGAAAAAGTACTTTTTTAATTACAACCTTAAAGCCTGTTCCTAGAGGAACCGAAGGGGCAATTAGTTTAGAAGGAACAATTGCGGGAATCATTGCCTCGATCGCGATCGCGATGGTTGCTTATCTTTTGGGTATGATTAATCTGTTTGGTCTTGTTTGCTGTATCGTAGCGGCTTTTATTGCGACTAATATTGAGAGTTTGATCGGGGCGACTCTACAAGAGCGGTTTCAGTTTTTAACTAATGAAGTAGTGAATTTCATCAATACTACTATTGGCGCGATCGTGGCCATTGTGATCGCGATCACTAGATTTTTTTAAATTAATCGAAGATTTAAGACAAAAATTAGTATATTTACGGAAGACATTTATATCAATAAACTGATACTTTCTAGTACATAGAGTTAAGTATTCGGAACTAAGAAAATCTTCCTAGTAAAGACTACCTAAAGATAACTAAAGTCCTACAACAAGTTTAAGCGAGTCCAACCAATTAAACTTTCTGATAACAAAAAAGGTACTGCCTTCTAAGCAATACCTAAGATAACCAACCAACTGTGAAGTAACCAATTTAATCGAGTCCAACCAATTAAACTGTAAATTAATCTATTAAGGCATTAGTAGTCAGCTAATGTCCTTTCGCTACTATTTTAAGTCGAAATTTAGATTAATAATCTATCAATAAGCTATATTAATATCCCTAGATGTACAAAATCCACGTCCTATAGTGCCTAGGGTGATTATTAATTTTCGTAACAAGTGTTGAATCAATTAATTGGCATAGCCTTTTAAGCATTTAGATTTTTGAAAATTCGCTATATCTGCATTCCCTGTGCAGAAGAGAACTGTTCTGATTTCTGATAATAACAATTGGATCAACTCTTCTATTGATTCAGGAGATTCCGAGGCTGCTTGTAAAAAAGGAAAAGCTAAGCCTACCAAATCTGCTCCCAATGCGATCGCCTTAGCGACTTCCAGACCATTACGTAAACCGCCAGAAGCAATTAAAGGAATTTTAGTATCTTGCTCTCGAATCTGCACCAAACATTCTGCGGTGGGAATGCCCCAATCAGCAAAAGTTTGTCCTAGTCTTCTTTGTAAATTATTCTCAGCTCGTTCGCTTTCAACCTTTGCCCAAGAAGTGCCGCCAGCACCAGCAACATCGATCGCGTCAACACCTACCTCAATAAGCTTTTGTGCCATCACCCCAGAAATGCCATTGCCCACTTCTTTGGCAATCACAGGAACCGAAATTTGTTCACAGAGAAGATGAATTTTGTCTAGTAAACCTTTAAAGTTAACATCACCCCTAGGCTGAATACATTCTTGTAAGGGATTGAGATGCAGTATCAACGCATCAGCTTCTAGGATTTCCACCGCTTGTAAACATTGCTCTAACCCGTAGGTATAATTCAGTTGAATTGCTCCCAAATTAGCGAACAAAAGAGCATCTGGGGCCAAACGCCGAATGGCAAAACTAGGTGCGGTATCAGGTTTTTCTACTGCAATTCTTTGGGAACCAACTCCCATAGCTAAACGATGATTTTGGGCAGCTTCGGCGAGACGGTAATTAATTTGTTTGGCTTGTTCGGTACCCCCAGTCATCGAAGAAATCAGCAGCGGAGCATTTAGCTTTTTACTGAGGAAAGTTGTGCTTAAATCGATATCTTCTAGGTTGATTTCTGGTAAACAACTATGGGTAAAACGATACTTCTCTAGCCCATTGGTTACACGATTAAACTGGACATCCTCTTCTAGACAGATACGCAAGTGATCTGCTTTGCGCGCCTGCGTATTAGTCATTACTTTTCTTCCTAAATTATTAAAGACAAATTAATTATTACAAACAAAGTCACACTTTGATTCCTCCAATTGAGGACAAGCTCTAATTAAATACAGTGCTATCTTTTATAGATAACAAATGTTTACTTAAAAAAATATACTATATTCTGGAAAAAACCTATGGTTCATACAAGTCAAGATATTGGGCAAGAACGACCATTAGACGTTTCTTGTTGGGTCAAAACCCGTAATTCCTTATCATCGCAAGCGACTTTTTTATTATGGACTGGTTCTGTCTATAGCTTAATCCCTAATGAGAAGCGAAAACATCTGTTTAATATTGTGGGCATAAGTGTTAGTCGTTGTATTCCCCAAGAGGATAATAGTTGGGATTTTGCTTCTCGCGAATTAACTTATTATCTCGATCCTAAGACAAATCAGGTCTTACATCGTTGGACGAATCCTTGGACTGAGGAAACCTTACCTGTGGTTCATGTGGCCAATAATCCTGTTCAGGGACTGTTTAAGAATGATTTTCCCGCGATCGTTGAGGAAAAGACTAGTACTTTCGTTTTTGATTTGTTTACTCATTATCCCAATCCCTTGGCAGGAGATCCCAAATTTGTTGACTATAGTCCTCAGGAAATCTATCAAGCAACGGAATTGTTTAAGCTTACAGTCCCTAACAAAGAGCTTTTTAATCCAGAAGTCCTAGAAATTTCGCAGGTGATTTTAAGTTGGGATCGCATTGGGCCTTGGGTTCCTTGGATGAAAATGGGCGATCGCCCAGGTCAAATGATCTATAGTGCCCATGGAAAAAAGGTCAAGAAAGTGGAGCATTTACCTCTATGGTTACAAGATGAGCTAAATAACCGTCTGCCATTATATAAAGATGCCCCAAAAGCCATTATGGATAGTGGAAATATCACTTCTTGGAAATATTTCAAAAAGAATTTTGATGCTTATTTAGCCGGTGAACAATTCCCTTTGAAAGCATATTAATGAAACTTCTGTACGGGCGAAGTGCCCTTCGCCCCTACTGATAACTGATGATATGCCCTAAAGGACTTCCTTCGGGGCGCGGAGCGGTATCCTTTAGGGCTGATTAATTGGTGCTGCAACCTCCAGCTTTTAAGTGATGGTTTACTGCATTGAGATATTCGCGATCGCGTCTTGCTAATTCAGGCAATCGATTATTCGCGATCGCGCTACTTACTAAAACATCGGCATCTACTCTTCTTGAACGAATAGCACTAATAAAAGCAGCGTGGCTAGGAACTCCCTGAGCCTTAAATCTTCCTTGACGAGCTAAGCTAATTAAATTTCTGGGGGTCAGGTTATAAGAAGATTCACTAACGCTTTGGGCTTGTGCTGGGGCAAGATTCGTTAAAACAATGGCTAAACTGCCAATAATAAAAGATCTAAGCATGGAATTATCTTTCTTTGCTAATTGAGTATTAGCGCAAATCTAAACTTGGTAGCTGAAGATTTATGGATCAAAACTTGAGAGCTTGCTGAGAATTTAAGAGCCAGAATATACTAACCTAATCATGTATCAATTTGGCGTTACTCTTTGTTCAATAAGCTCTTAAATATATTTAGACCTAGACGCATTGCTTTTTATATTTGTTTATTTTTCTGTAGTCTAGCGATCGCTTTATCTTGTCATTCCCTAGCTAACGCGCAAACTAATAACCCTACAGAAGTTGCGCCAATAAGTCTGATCTGGCTTGTCATATCTGGAGCACTAGTATTTTTTATGAATGCTGGTTTTGCCATGCTCGAAGCTGGTATTTGTCAGACAAGAAATGCCGTTAATGTTTTAGCGAAAAATCTGATCGTCTTTTGTGTTTCCATCCTGGCATTTTGGTGGATTGGTTTTGGCATTATGTTTGGCGATGGCAATTCGATTGTGGGGCAATCAGGCTTTTGGTTTCAAACCTTTGCTACTCCGCTAAATAACGCCTTTCCCCCTGGCTTTGAACAAATTGCTAACTTGTACCCAGGTCAATCTTTTCTGGGGATATTTTTCTTTCAACTCGTATTTGCGGGAACCGCTGCGACGATTGTTTCTGGAGCAGTTGCCGAACGAATTAAGTTTTGGGCATTCTTTTGGTTTAGTTTTTGTTTAGTCGGAATTACCTACCCGATCGCGGGTCGTTGGGTTTGGGGCCCTGATGGTTGGTTAGCTAGTAATCTGAATTTTCTTGATTTTGCTGGTTCCACGGTTGTGCATTCAGTTGGGGGAACAGCAGGTTTGCTCGGCACCATGTTACTCGGGCCAAGAACTGGCTGGCAGGGCTATGAACCAGATCAAACAGGGAAAGACCAATTTTCTGCCGAACCGAAACAATTTTCTGCTTATAACCTGACTTTTTCCACTTTGGGTTGTTTAATTCTTTGGCTTGGTTGGTTGGGATTTAATGGTGGTTCAGTTAAAGCGATTGCCCATATTCCCCATGTAATTCTCACGACGATGATTGCTGCGGCCTCCGGAGGCGTCTTTGTTTTGTTTTTGCGTGGTTTACGTCGTGACAAACCAACCTTACCTCTAGTTATTAATGGGATTTTAGGTGGTTTAGTGGGAATTACCGCATCTTCAGCCTATGTGACTCTGGGCGTTGCTATGTTTATTGGTGCTGTCAGTGGTTTATGTGTAATTTTGCTCGAAGCTTTGTTGGAATATTGTCGCATCGATGATCCTGTGGGCGCTGTGCCAGTTCATCTTGGTTGCGGTGTTTGGGGCAGTTTTGCGGTGGGATTATTTGTTAATCAATTACCGCCGTATATTGAGCAGGAAGTTAATCGCGCTGAACAAATTTTAGGTCAGTTGGTGGGAATATTGTCAGTTCAAGCTTTGACCATTGTTTTTTGTTTGGTTTTTTGGTTAGGAATTGGCATGGTTCTTTATTCGGTGGAATTGTTTAATGAAAGACTTAAGCGATCGCGAAACGATCTCTCGAAGAGGAATAAATATAAATCTGAAAGTCTAACTCCTGAATCTCCCCTACAAGATTTAATCAAATATGGCAAAATTGCCAGAGAAGCCCTAAGAGTATCTGCGGAAGATGAACGAACTGGTAGTGATGGGACGTTTAAAGGGAGCTAATTGCTAATGGCTAATTGCTAATCGTTTACCTCTTACCTACTCAGCGGCTGGGCAATCGTTAATGGAACTTAAGTAGGATGTTGTTTGTTCTCCCCAATCGGTAGAGTTCGACCAACGATTTAGCCAAAAATTGGCTTGGTTAAAACTTTCAGAAGTGACAGTAATTTGACAGAGATCATTAATTCCATCGAGTACCCGATTTTCTTTCCCTAATTGCAAAGCATTCAAGACAATTAATTGATCTAATTGATTTTGACAGTTCTGGGAGAATTGTTCTGGTGATTTTTGTTGTTCTTGCTCCAGACGAAGCCGTAAACTTTCTTGACTAGCTAGTTCATTGGAAATTGGGACGTTGCAAAGAGATGATATTGAAAATGATTGAGAATCAAGATTATTATTTGCGTTTTCTGGCACTGGTTTCTGTTGAGAATTGTTAAAGACAATTATGAAGGGTGTAACTACTACTAATCCTAACGCGATCGCGAAAGCAACTATTTGAGCCAAGGGTTCATTTTTTATTTGGGTAACTTGCTGATTTTTGGGCGAATTTTTGTTGCTTTCCTCTGCTGCTGCGGGTAATTTTGGCGTTAGATGGGATAATTGATCTCTTACCCAATCTAAATTAAAAATCGACTGGTAAAGACGGTTGGCTATTTTTAACTTATTTTCTTGTTGAACAACTAAGCCTAAATTAATTAATTCTTGTTGTTCCGGGCTTTGATTGACACTGATTTCTCCTTGCTGCAAAATCCGTAAATATAGTTCCAGCAGAGTTTGGGGAAGGCAAACAGCATTGTTTAATAA
>JBCCYD010000047.1:0-22345 GCA_039190385.1 Cyanobacteria bacterium P01_F01_bin.143
ATGCGGAAGATATAAAAATATATGAAAAAGAGTTCAATGTAACTTTGCCCAAATTTTGAAGTTTATATTGTGAAAAAAATATTATTTTTTAAGTCCAATAATATTTTCATCTTACACACTGGACTTGTTATCTTCTCATCGTCATTTTTTTTATAATATGCCTCTCAATTTAGATCATATTGATTCTATCAGTTTTTCTTTAGATAATTTACCTCAACTCAAGCCTGGGATTTCTTTTTATGAGATTAAAATTCCTAATAAATACATAGTATTTGATAAATTCTTTGCCTTCTCTAATATTATCCCTGGAGCTACTTCGGGAAGAGTCTATTTTCAGACTGCCAATAATGAATTTAGAAATTCTACTCCCAGTGAATATACTAGTGCCAAAGACGTTCCATTCAACGGTATTGGGCAAGCAATCAAAGATCAAACTAGATCAACCATCTGCTTTAGCGATCCAGGCATTTTTTCCGATAAAAACATCATAACTTCCTGGTACAGTGAGGTGGATAAGGTCGATATTTGTGCCTATATTGGCCAATTTTTACAACATTGGTTGAATTGTATATCTCTAAAACCAGATCAAATATTAATGATTGGTTCTTCGGCTGGTTCTTTTGGGGCACTAAGAAGTGCGACTTTTTTAGATGGAAAAACTAACGTTTTGTCTGTTAATGGGCAAATAGATAGAGATTTTAAATATAAGGGAAATACCTATCGGCATGATTTAATTAATTACTTTGAAAAATATTTTAGATTGAAAAAGAATAACCTTACAATCCCTAATATATATTTATTATGTAATTATAGAGACAGAAATATTAGGTTAAATCGAGTATTTGCCGATTTAATTAGTAACTTTCCCTACGAAAAAAGAGGTACAACTCGGCCTAATATTGTTCTAGATTTTTATGATGGAATTTATGGTCATGGTAGACCCCATAAAGGAAATCTTCTAGAAAAGATTAATATTGCAGACTTGGTTTTAAAATCAAGCCAAAATGAGCAAAACTTTCAAAGATCAGAAACTATTAGAAAACGTAAGCTTGCGCAAGTGTAACAAGATACATGTACACCCAGAAGAGCAATATTTAAGTCAAATAGTGAAACTAGAAATCAGAGATCGCAGATAAATGTTTTTGAGATCTCTGATTTTATTGTTTATACCAAAAAGCTTATCGGAAGTTATACAACTGATAAATCACGCACAACTTTAAGCTTTGGCACCTGATTTTCCAAAGTGTTTTCATAAATTCCGATCTCCAGATAACGCCATACTGCATGACAAAAAGCAGCTGAAGCATTTTTCGGTACTTTCGTGGCAAAATAAATATCCCGAGGATTTTCTGTCACGCCTTGACGAACAGATGGAACTTCAATTGTGATATCTTTTTGAACTTCATTAACCGTAACCCAACCAGAAAAGCCATCAGATAATATACTAATTATCTCAATATTTTCCTCCCAGTTTTCCTTACTGTCTGATGAGGCTACCCAAATTCCAAATTGTACAGGATTAGATTTTTTATTTCTCAAGCAAACCGTTGCTTTAATACAACTCTCTTCTGAAGGATAAAATCTTTTGACAACTGCAATATGAACTTCATTTTTAACCGGATGCATAAACATTCCTCCCTGTTCAAATTTAAAAGGCAGAAAATCTACATCGAATTTTCTCAGTGGATAAGCATTCTGATGTTTAAATGAACTGCAAGGGAAAAAGCAACGCTCGTTAACAACCAATCCGTTATCAGTACGAGGCCGTCTTTTTTGCACCTTAGAACTACTATAAGTTTTGATATTTTTGAAAGTTGCATGGGCAAAATGTTGACTCCCTCCTTGAGGAATGGCAGTAACTAAAAAAATGTCTTTTTCACTATTGCTAGGACTAGTTAACTCTAAAATTAGAGATTGAGTAACCAAAGGCTCATTTAATCGATGCCATCCCGACCAATTATTTAATTTATCCCATTCTAGTTGTTGCCAATTTTTTAGCAAATTTTGCCGTTGGCTAATATCACTGACAAATACACCAAATAAAACTGAAGGACCTCTTTTGTTTTCCACACAAATATCAGCCGATATTTTACCTGAATTTTTGGGTAAGCCACCTGGAATGAACGCCAATGTAGCTTCATTAGTTATTGGATGTAATTGAATCACATCTTGATCCTTAAACATCAGGAGCTGAAAACCATAATCCTGTTTGTTCAACAACTCGATTGTTCTAAGAGTTGCGACAGAAAGAGGAATTGCTTTTGTTGATTTACTCAGAAACTGAGAATCTTTTTGCGTTTTCTGAGCTGAGTTGAGGATGGCTTCCTGTTTTTCTGGGATCTGTAAAGACAATTGCAGAGCCAAATCAAATCTTTCTTCTGCCATTGCTATCTCAATTATCTTTGAGAGCGAACTGTCGGAATTAGGATTGGCCGACTGAAGATCCTTCATGAGATCTCGATGAGGAGAAGCCGAAATTTGCTTGTTTAAATTATCGTTATCGCTATGTTTGATTCGAGAAGACAAGGACAATTCAATAATTGGCAATAAATATTTAGAGTTGGTAGAAGCATAATTTTCAGCAATAGTTCGGATACTCTTAATCACAGGAGTGGTACGAAACATACTGTTATACCGAACGCGATACCAATATAAAGGACGGGGAACTACATATAGTTTCAGCCCTTCGAGTAATGCTCGTGAGAATATATGCCAATCTTGCATCGAGTGACCTCGATCTTCTAAAAAACCACCAAGGGATTCAAATGTAGTTTTTTTGAAAAGTGCATTGGCATCGCCAAAAAAGTTCTTGAAAAAACCTGAGTAACCAGCAACACCTAAAGGAAGGTCTTTAACTAGTCCTGATTCGCTTGGATCCGGACTGACGATTGAGTATAAAAAGTAACTAAAGCAAGTAAGAATATCGGCGTTACTTGATTGGGCAGCTTTGACAAAAGATGATACTAGGGTGGGATGAGCATAATTATCATCATCCATAAAAATTAGATAATCACCACTAGCTTGTGATGCTGCGGCGTTTCTAGCAGCACCAAGATAGCTATTCTTTTGCCTCAATAATTTCCATCCTTTGATCGGAAATAATTTTTCTTCCAGATATTTTAAATAAGTAAGAGCAGCGGGCTTAGTACTACCGTCATCAACTAAAACAACCTCAATATTCTGATAGTCCTGTGCTTCAATACCCTGAATCGTCTGAGCCAATAGTCTTGGTTGATTATAGTGGACCACACAAATAGTAACTAATGGTTGTTGGTTTTGAGGTGTGGTGAGATGGGTCGTAGCAAAATATTCTTTAGCAATCCAATTATAAAAATTAGTCCAAACGTCTCTTAAATAGTTTTGAGTATAGGCAACTCTAGCTCTCTGTTTAGGGGGATTATCTATAGTGGATTTTATCAAACTCGATAATCCATCTTTTGTGGGCTCAGCTAGACAAAATGCATGGTCTTCTGCGTTAATTAACTCTCCCGTACCCCCAACTGCGGTACTAATAAATGGAATCGAATTCAACAAACATTCTGTCACTACTGTGGGCAAATTTTCACTGATAGAAGGCATGACTGCTAGCCGCCCTTCTCCTCTGAGATATTCCACAGCTTGGGGACTACTATAACGACTAAAGAAGTTGATTTTATTTTTCCACTTGCTAGCGCGTCGAATAATGAAAGCACCCGAATGCTCACCATAAATTTTCCCGAATTTGCCCATAAAAGTAATGGTTAAATCAGGATGATCTTGGCAAATTTTATCCATAGCATCACAAAAGAGCACTAAGCCTTTGCGGACTTCATGGCGACCAAAGAAAACTATTTCTGTAATTTTATTTGAGGCTATTGAGTCAATTAGAGTGTCGCTCTGCCGGGGAAGAATTTCCTCTGGCATCACATTTTGTTGGGAATAGGTATTTACTGGTAACGTTTCACCTTTTCCAGCACACCAGTTGATTAAATACTGACTAGGCCCGATCAAGAAATCTGTGTTCTCTCGGCAAAATTTCTCCATATCAAGAACAATAAAGTCACCGATATCGCCATAGCATTTATCGTTGACTTCATGAAGCCATTGATGACCGCTATTAAGTTTGACCAAAATAACCGTATTTTGATGAGCTTGCCCAGTTTTTTTTGCCATTATGGTGTAATAGCCTGGTGCTGTATATTCATCAAAATGAACAACGTCAAATTGTCTCTGTGCTAACCATAAATCAATTGACCAAGATTTCCCTCTTAAAGAAGAAAATAATTCTGGATCTAGTTCTTGCGGACATTCAAGATAACGAAGTTCAATTCCTTCTTGTCGATATTTTTGAACCCAATCATCAAAATTACCTTCGGCGCATAATGGGCCTTTGGCATTAGAGGTTATGTAAAGAACAGTAACGTGATGTCCATTTTTTGCTAAAAGCTTGGCATAACCAGTATTGGCAGTGGCAATTCCTCCATTCCGAAATGGTCCGAGAATCTCTCTTGTTACAACACAAATTTTTAGAGGTTTTGTCGGTTGGTTACTATACTGCGGTAAGTTAGGGTATTTCATTGTAATATTTTTATTTTTAATTCAACGAAAATAAAAAAAGAAGCAATAGTAAATTTGGGTTATTTTTTAACTTATTGCTTTGATTAATTGTTGATTATTCGAATTGAAGAAATTATTCACTGACATCTGTGATGCTCAGATACTATAGCTAAACTATTTTCTTAAGCGCTACGTCATGATATCCCAACTCCTGTAAGGCCAAGTAACGAAGCTCCCAGCCCTCTTCTAGGCATAGTTCATTAACAGCTTTCATAACTCCATAGCGACAAACTTCTTTGACTGACCAACTTGTGTAGTCATTAAAAACTAGATAGCCTCCTTCTTTGACCTTATCTTTGCCGTGTTGCGCATCTCCTTTTACGGTTGCGTAGTTATGACCACCATCAATATAAATCCAATCGAAATGGTCATCAGGAAAAGATTGCAATATATCGTGAGATCTACCTTCATGGAGTTCCACAATTCCATCTTCTATATATGGAACAAAATATTCTTTATCAAAAATATCGAAGTTTATATCACATAAATGAAGTTTTTTGGGTCTATTGATGCTGAGTATATCTTTTGCAAATCCTCCATATTGTGTACCTACTTCCAAAACAACCCCATTTTTGGGCATCGCCTTGAGAGTCGTTAATCTTGACTCAACTAAACGACAATTTTGAATATTTTGTGTTTCTAGTTTGGGTGCAAAATAAGGAAATGAACCATGGTCTTTTTCATGTTCTTTGATTAGAACACGTAATTTTTTTTGCGCTTCATTAATCTGTTTATAGGATTCTTGAAGGGTTTTGCTGGGTTTTTGTTTGGTTTTCATAGTTTTTTGTTTATTGTGAATGAAACTAGATTAAGTCTAAAAATGAAATCATTTTCTAAATTGGGTTAGCCAATTTAGGTCAAAGCATAAAGCCGACTATTATTTTGCATGACGAACCAATCCCAAGTTATTTGCAAACCTTCTATCAAAGGTGTTGCCGGATTAAAATTCAACTCTCTGCGAGCTTTACTGATATCACAGTAAGTTTCACGTAACTCTCCTCGGCGAAAGCCTTGATATTGAACTTGGATCGGATATTCATCGGGAACGATTTGTTTCATCGAGTCGATCAGAGTATTGACCGATGTTGGAATGCCAGTTCCTAGTTGATATACTCCTGTGATTTGCTCTTGTAGAATTGCTTTTTCAATGCCTTGACATAGGTCTTCAACAAAAACAAAATCTCTAATCTGAGAACCATCGCCATAGACCACTAATGGTTTATTTGCCAATATATTTTTATAGAAAGCCGCCACAACACTTCCTTTGTGAAAAGATCTAGCACCATAAACATTAGAAAATCGCAGACTTACGGCTTCCATACCATAGGCCGCATTAAAAGCTGAACAATAGCCTTCTACTGCTAGCTTCGATGCTCCATAGGGTGCGGTCGGACGAGCAACCATTTCTTCGTGGACAGGCGGTGGTACTTCTCCGAGAATTGCTCCGCCAGTTGAGGCATTAACTATTCTTTTAATCCCTGCTTCTCGCATTGCAGAAAGAAGGTTAAAAGTACCGACAACATTCACTTCAAAATTGTAAGCTGGCTTTTGGGTAGACTCGACAACTCTGGTATGGGCCGCTAGATGCACAACAGCATCGACTCCAACTAAAGCTTTGTCTACTAAAGCGCGATCGCATATGCTACCGCGAATAAATTGAATCGGCTCTTCAACATGACTACGCTTACCTAGTGATTCATCATCAAGAACTACAATTTGGTAGCCCCCTTGTTTTGTGAGATGAGCAATTAGATTAGTCCCGACAAAACCCAAACCACCAGTAATTAATATTTTCATAATTATCAATTTTCCCTAGCTAAATCACTTATAAGTTTCACTAATGAATTTAAAAATACAAAACTTCTTCTTTAATTTCATTTAATTTAAACCTTGTTGTTTTAAGGTTTTACTTTCTGGAAAAAGGTATTCTTTAGCTTTTTTTATAGTGACTTGAGTCATTTTCGAAGTTACTTGTTCCGCTAAAAATCAACTAACTAGTTGATTTTTAGTGATTTTTTAGATGATTATTATTTGTAGTGTAAATAATTATCTGTCTATTGCTTAATTTTCTAACTTGTTCTTTATATTTAGAATTAATGTTAATTTTTTCTCTTGATTTTGATAATTTTGCTTGCGTAAATATACTGAGATAATATCAAGAACAAAATATATTAATACAAGCTTTTAACAATATTTTGACGAGGTTTAAAGGTCTCTATTTTTCCTAACTTGAGATACAGTTCTTTTTCCTTTTCGGTAATTTCTTTGGGAGTTATCACTTGAATTTCAACTAGTTGGTCTCCCCGATCGCCTGTCTTCCCAATATAACCTTTATTCGCTAAACGTAATCTTTGACCCGAACGAACTCCTGGGGGTAACGTCATTTTTACCAACCCATCAATAGTCGGCACTTCCACTGCACCACCTAAAACTGCTTCGACTGGAGTAATCGGCACTTGGCAATAAATATCGCTGTCTTGCACCTCAAAAAAAGGATGCCGCGCCACTGTTATCTTAAGATATAAATCTCCCCCATTCATACCCTGTCCCTTGAGACGGATCTTTTGCCCATCAAACATAGCTGGCGGCATATCTACTTCTAAAGATCTGCCATCTTCTAGACGAATGCGTTCTCTTCCTCCGCGATAAGCCTTACTCAAAGGAAGAGTCAATTTAGCTTCTATATCCCTCCCCGAAGGACGAGTTGCGGCTCTTTCTCTTCTGGTAGTCCCAGGCCGATAATCTTTGACATCAACTCTTTGACGAGTTCTTTCGGCAGTTGCTGTTCTTTTTCGAGAATCATTATTGCGGGAGAAAGGATCGAAAGGATTATATCGAGAGTTTTTATCCCCACCTTTTTTATTCCAAGCCTGACTAAATTGATCATACTGCGATCGCTTTACTGCATCAGAAAGAACTTCGTAAGCTTCATTGATATCCTTAAACTTTTCTTCGGCGATTTTATTTCCTGGATTGCGATCTGGATGATATTTCCTAGCTAAAGAACGATAAGCCCTTTTGACCTCATCGCTAGAAGCTGTCTTGGTTACACCCAAAATTTCATAATAGTTTCGCAAATTCTGCATCTTTTACAGTTACCGGTTATCAGTTATCAGTTATCAGTCATCAGTTATCAGTTATCAGTTAGCCGTCATCAGTTATCAGTAGGGGCGAGGCCATTCGCCCTTACAACAAATTAGCCATTAGCCATTAGCCATTAACAATTTTAGAACCATTCATCATCTTCATCATCCCAATCATTTTGATAGGGAATACTGCGAGAGCGATCGCTGCTACTATAGTAACGACGATTGGGATCATCCTGAGAACTACCATAGCGATCGCGAGGAGAATTTCTACGACCATCTCCTTGACCATTCTGATTGGGGTTATTATAGTCCCCATTACCTCGATTCCCCTGATAATCTGAATCTCGACGCGTCTCACCATAGCGATCGTAGCTATCCTGCCCATTATTCTGATAACCCCCTGCACCATAACTATCACGGCGCTCATCATAATTTCCTCCATAACTTCGACGAGCATTCCCTGAGTAATTATCTTGATAAGTACCCCCATAACTACGATTGCGAGAATCTTGATATCCAGAAGCGGCATAATTATCGCGATAATCTCCCCGACGTGGATCATAGCTAAAATCTTCGTCTAGGCGATCTTGATCATCTCCCAAGAAAGTCTTACGAATTGCTCCGAAGAAATCCTCATCTTCCTCATCATCATATTGCAATCGAACTTCCCGATTAAGCTCATAGAGCGTATCCTGTAAATCAGCTTGAGAACGATCCAAACTCCGCTCATCATCTTTCTTCAAGCTATCGAGCACCTCTTCGCACAGGCTATCAATACGACGACGGTAGTAACTAGCAAATTGGCTACCAAAATCTAGAGTAACTTCCTTCAATCTACGCTGCGCCTGATCCGTCAAAGCCTTAGCGCGATTGCGTTTTTCGACCCTTTCTCTGCGCTCTCGATCCTGATTGGCAAACTGCTCTGCATCCTTCACCATGCGGTTAACTTCCGCATCACTTAAAGTAGAAGCACCTTGAACCGTAATGCCCTGTTCTCTTCCCGTGGTTTTATCACGAGCCGTTACCTGCAAAATACCATTGGCATCGATATCAAAAGATACTTGAACTTGTGGGATACCTCTGGGTGCTGGCGGAATTCCTGTTAGTTTGAACCGGCCCAAAGATTTATTACCTGTGGCCATTTCCCGTTCTCCTTGAAGAGCGTGAATTTCGACCATAGTTTGATTATTTTCCCCTGTCGAAAAAGTATCAGAACGACGGACAGGAATTGTCGTATTGCGAGGAATTAACTTTTTCATCACTCCCCCAATAGTTTCCAATCCCAAAGAAAGAGGAGTTACATCCAATAGCAAAATATCTTTGACTTCATTCGTCAAAATTCCCGCCTGAATCGCCGCTCCGATCGCCACAACCTCATCAGGATTAACGTTTTGATTTGGCTCAATATCAATATAGCTCCGAACCAAATCTTGCACCATAGGAATTCGGGTAGAACCACCGACTAAAACAACCTCATCAATTTCCATGGGACTCACCCCAGCATCGGAAATTGCTCGTTTCAAGGGACGACGCAAACGAGATACTAAATCTCCACAAAGCTCTTCAAATTTAGCTCGGGTTAATCTAGTTTCAATATGTTTGGGTCCATCTTCAGTTGCGGTGATAAACGGTAAATTAATATCGGTGACACTAACTCCGGATAATTCAATTTTGGCTTTTTCTGCCGCTTCAGTCAGCCGTTGTAAAGACTGGCGATCGCGACGTAAATCTACTTTTTCTTTTTCTAAAAAATCTTGAGCTAACCAATCAACAATCCTCCGATCAAAGTCATTACCACCTAGCTGAGTATCACCGCTAGTTGCTCTAACTTCAAATACCCCATCACCAACATCGAGAATCGAAACATCAAAAGTACCACCCCCAACGTCGAAAACCATAATAGTTTGGGGTCTTTTTTTATCTAATCCATAGGCCAAAGCAGCGGCCGTGGGTTCATTAATAATTCTAAGAACATCTAACCCAGCAATTTTTCCCGCATCTCTAGTTGCTTGTCGCTGGGAATCATTAAAATAAGCTGGTACGGTAATTACGGTACTGGTAACTTTTTCTCCCAAATAACGTTCTGCTTCTTCGGTCAGCTTGCGCAGAATCATAGCCGAAACTTCTTCTGGGGCAAATTCTTTTTTTAGCCTAGGACAGCGAATTTTGACATTACCGATCTCATCACGCCTAATGGTGTAGGGAACTTTCTTCGATTCTGGTTGCAGTTCGCTATATTTGCGCCCCATGTATCTTTTAATACCATAAAAGGTATTTTGGGGATTAAGCACCGTTTGTCTTCTTGCCAGTTGACCTACTACTAGCTCTTCATCTTTACTAAAACCCACTACAGAGGGCGTGGTTCGCATTCCTTCGGCGTTGGCAATAACAACAGGTTTGCCACCTTCCATGACGGCGACTACAGAATTGGTTGTTCCTAAGTCGATGCCAACTACTTTTCCCATGCGTTTAACAGTCTCCTGATATTTTCCCCGCTAGTTTTCTTTTATGATATGACTTTATTCATTGTATCTCAGGGTAACTCATCATCAATGAATAGGGAAGATAGAACAATCTACGGTTTGCCGTCAGTTAAAATATCTATATAATCTGAGGTTAAATATGCGATCGCCCTTAAAGATTTTTTCTGTAGCAGAATATCTAAAGTCTGAGCAAGATAGCGAAATTCGTCACGAATATGTAGCTGGACAAATCTTTGCGATGGCGGGAGCTAGCGAAGAACATAATTTAATAGTTGGAAATCGGCTCTCCTTATTACGTTCTCACCTCCGTGGTAGTTCTTGTCGCGCTTTTGTTTCAGATATGAAAGTTAAGCTCAAGATCAATCAAGCAGATATTTTTTATTACCCGGATCTTTTCGTAACCTGCGATCGCGATGATAGTGACAGATATTTTAAAACCAATCCCAATTTAATCGTAGAAGTTTTGTCTAATTCCACCGAAACTACTGATAAAAGGGAAAAAAGAATAAATTATCAAACCATAGAAAGTCTACAGGAATATGTTCCAGTTTCTCAAAATGAAATGAGAGTGGAAGTTTATCGCAAAAATTCTCAAGGAGATTGGATAGTAGAAACTTTAGGGAAAGATCAAGTTTTGCAACTCGACTCTGTGGGATTAACTTTAACAATGGCAGAAATTTACGAAGATGTTTTTACCTAACTTAATGCGTAATTGAGATCTCCTCCGCTCCTCTGCTCCTTATCCTAAAGGACTACCTTCGGGGCGTGCGAAGCGGTATCCTTTAGGGCTGCTCCTCTGCTTTCCCCATAAGTGGTTTTTATTCTGTTTCCTCTTTGCCAAATTTGTCAGAGATTTTATTAATTGCCCAAGTCGCAAAAGCTCCCAAAAACAAAATACCGATCGCGGGATTAAATAGCGGTTGCCACAACTTATACCAAATATCAAAACCCAAATTAATATTCAAAGATTCGCCAACAACTGCGATCGCGAACCAAGCAAAACCAAAAAAAACTAAAAACACATCTGCAATAAGTAACCGATTTAACCAGGTAACAATTTGTTCTTTCATGAAAAACGCCAAAAATCTCGATAACATTATACGATAGGTGATTTGTGCGATCAGGAGAAACAAAACTTGAGCCCAGATAGAGTAACTGTAATCGGTGGTGGTTTAGCCGGAACAGAAGCAGCATGGCAAATTGCTAATGCTGGAGTTCCCATAACTTTATATGAAATGCGTCCCGTTAGAAAATCTCCCGCTCATCATAGTCAGGAATTAGCCGAACTCGTCTGTAGCAATTCCTTTGGCGCTATGTCCAGCGATCGCGCTGCGGGACTACTACATGAAGAACTGCGCCGTTTAGGCTCCATCATCATTACCACTGCCGATCGCCATGCTGTCCCGGCTGGAGGAGCCCTAGCTGTAGATCGCGGTATCTTCAGCAGTGAACTAACAGATAAACTCGCCAATCATCCTCTAGTTGATTTTCGTCGCGAAGAAATTACCCAAATTCCCCCAGATGGCATTGTCGTTCTAACCACAGGCCCCTTAACCAGCCCCCAATTAACCGACGACCTCCAGAAATTCACTGGACTCGAATATATGAGCTTCTTTGATGCGGCTAGTCCTATTATTGTCGGCGAATCAATTAACCAAGATATTGCTTTTCTGGCCTCTCGCTACGACAAGGGCGAAGCTGCCTATCTTAATTGCCCGATGAACAAGGAACAATATCTGCATTTTCACCAAGAATTATCCCAAGCTGAACAGGCCCAATTAAAAGATTTTGATCGTGAAACCTCAAAATTCTTTGAAGCCTGTCTGCCCATTGAAGAATTAGCCCAACGGGGTGAAGATACCATGCGTTATGGCCCTTTAAAACCTGTAGGTCTCTTTGATGCCCGCTTAGGCGATTTCCGTGCACCTGAAAATCAAGCAAAACGTCCCTATGCTGTGGTGCAATTACGCCAAGAAGATAAGGCGGGACAATTGTGGAATATGGTCGGCTTTCAAACTAATCTCCGTTGGGGCGAACAAAAACGCGTCTTTAAACTTATTCCAGGTTTAGAAAATGCCGAATTTGTGCGAATGGGAGTAATGCATCGTAATACTTTTATTAACTCCCCCGAATTATTAACCCCGACTCTGCAATTTAAAAAACGCCATACTTTGCTTGCTGCGGGGCAACTTGTCGGCACAGAAGGCTACACCGCTGCAGCCGCAGGAGGTTGGCTCGCAGGAACTAATGCTGCGCGACTGTTTCTAGAACGAGAAACTCTCACTTTACCCAAAACCATGATGATGGGTTCCCTATTTGATTTTATTAGTTCAGCTTCGCCAAAGCATTTTCAACCTATGCCACCTAATTTTGGTATTATTCCTAAACTCGAAACCCGAATTAGGGGTAAACGGGAAAGATATGGTAAGTATCGCGATCGCTCTTTAGAAGCACTTTCAAATTGGTTGGGGCGTCTCGTAATTTGAAGGAGAAGATCTTTTTTATTGATTGACGACACGCCCTAAATACTGAATTAAAAGTCAAGAAATGACGATATCTTGCGTAACAATTTGTTAAGCTACTGTGTAGTTTTGTTAAACAATGCGATCGCCAAAAAACTGTCAGTTACTGATGCCGAGATGGATTGTTAGTAGCCAGCTTTACAGTTTGATCCGACTTTTCAGGCATTTACCTGTATATTTGCCTGTATTTGGCTAGATATAATTTACAATACGTATCAAAAACATAAACAAACGTCATCTAGATTACAGAAACTTCATTTAACTTTTATTAAGGTATTGTGAATATAAAGTAAACAAATATGCATAACACACACAAAAAAAATATATAAGGGTAAAAATACGGATAGGGAAGTCTATCTACCAAAGTATCTCAGTATATTTTCTGAGACTTTTTAAATCGGGTTACACATTTTTTAATGAGACAGATAAAAAACAGAGGAGATAACAATGAAATTAATTCGCGAAGTGGTTCAGCAAGCATTGAATACGGGGTATCTGACATTAGAAGCAGAAGATAATTTGCGGAATATGTTGCGTCACAAGTATGAAATGGAAGATTTTGAAGCTTTTATTGAATTACAACAAGCAGCTATGATCGGAGACGTAAAACAAGAATCTAGAGAAAGAGCTTTAGTTTGAAGCTGCTAAATTTTTCTCTCAGCCATTAGCAAAGCAATGATAGAAGATAGATTATATCCAATCTGCATCTTCGTCCTCTGTCAGATTGTCCTTAGATGTAGATGGCGGTGGAACATCATTCAAAGTGCGATAACTCGCATCGTATACCTCCTCTGTGTTTTTAGAAACAGAAGGTTTAGAACTCTGTGAATTTGAACTCTCCTTTGAAAAGCGGTCCGGTTGAGTTTGACTCACCCGAGGAACACGCTGATTTGATTGATTATCTTGGGAAAATTTAGGCGCATTATGAGCATCACGAGGTCTAGCCTCTGGTGTTTTTCGAGGAACGGCATCATCTTTCGCGAAATTGGGCATATTATTCGGTTCCCAATCCTCACTTCTACGTTGCTCCCAATCCGAAAGTGAAATATTGGGATTAGCATTATCTGATGAGATTCGACTTCTGGCCTGGAAATCAGCCTCTTCCCTTAATTTAGACTGTTGTCGATAACTAGTTCGAGTTTGTGGTGGACGAGAAGACCTACTCGAAGATTTACTCTCGCTAACTATCGAATTTCCCGCACCCTTCAGCAATTGCCAGACCAAACTAGAAAAAATACCCAAGAGCATAAATATCGCCATCCAGACAGCTAGAGAAATTGATGGTGTTTGATAGAAACAATATTCACTCTTTGTGTCAGAACAAAAAAACTTCAGGGACAAAGATTCTTGGTTTTGGAAAAATAGAATAGTGAATATTGCTAAGATGATTGCCAGAACTAAAAGCTTGAAACGATTTAACACGATGGTTTCGGCCATTTATGAGTATAATGAGATCTTATCATTCATAAGATGCTGTTGGCTAATCCAACGTTACAAAAATAGTTTAAACTAAATAGTCTCTATGTCAAGTTGGCTCGAACATACGGTACAGGTAGAAGTGGCAGTTCCCATTGAAGAAGTTTGGGCTTTGTGGTCAGATCTAGAGCAAATGCCTCGGTGGATGAAATGGATTGATTCGGTAGAGATTTTAACTGATAACCCAGAATTATCTCGTTGGAAACTCGCTAGTGGCGGATTTCAATTTAGTTGGCTATCTCGGATTGTCAAAGTAGTTCCAGAGCAAATAATTCAGTGGGAATCTGTTGATGGACTGCCTAATCGAGGAGCGATTAGATTTTATAATCGTCATGATAGCAGTGTCGTAAAACTATCTGTTGCCTACAATATTCCAGGAATTATAGGAAAATTAATGGATGATTTGTTTTTAGGAAGAATTGTTGAATCAACTATTCAAGCAGACATGGAAAGATTTCGTAACTATGCTCTGCAAGCAAAAAAAAGACCATAGGTAAAATTAAGTAAAACTATAAATTGTCGTGAATTCTCAGTATAAATGTACGAACTGAAGTTAAAGTGTTATGATTCTTTCTGAGAATGAGAATCGGTAATTCGAGTTGGTATTCAGTATTGATAGGTTTATTCCATAAAGTATTGATAAGCTTTGTCCGAAATCTTGTATCTCCACAAGCATCTAAAATCTAGGAGACACAAAACATGTCAATTTATGTAGGTAATCTCGACTATCAGTTAGATAAGGAAGACCTAGAAGAAGTATTTTCTGAGTACGGAAAAGTTACACGAGTTCACTTGCCCACAGATCGTGAGTCTGGTCGTAAAAGAGGTTTTGCTTTTGTCGAAATGTCAACGAAAGATGAAGAATCTGCTGCAATTAGCGCTTTAGACGGCGCAGAATGGATGGAAAGAACTCTCAAAGTAAATGAGGCAAAACCACGGGAAAATCGTTCTGGTGGTGGTCGTCGTTTTAGAGATTAAGTTATGGGTGTTAGGTTTTAGGTTCTATTTATCTAAGACCTAGCTCTTGATAACTAGTGATAACTAATATTTAAGGAGGGTCTGAGTTAGCAAGTTCTGATAATACCGACTACAATTCTTTATTAACTCAATATTAGTGTTTTTGTTTATGATTTGATTGTTCTCGATTACTTTAGTAATCTTGTTGTTGCAAGATTTACGGAATAGTTAGGGGCAATTTTTTTTATATAAATTTTTTAAATCACCATGAAATCTTCTTTCCCTCAAATTAGTATTGCGACTAAAACACCAGGAACTAAAAGATTAGATTTATCTGTCGTCGTTCCCATTTATAACGAAGTCGATAGTATTCCTTCTTTGGTTGAAGCGATCGCGGATGCTGTGAAGCCAATGCAATTGAGTTACGAAATTATTTGTGTTGACGACGGTTCGGTAGATGGTTCGACAGAGGTTTTAACTGAAATAGCTAGACAACGTAGCGATCTCAAGGGTTTGATTTTGCGCCGCAACTATGGTCAGACTCCAGCAATGGCGGCCGGTTTTGAAACTGCGATCGGCAAGGTGATTGTTACTTTGGATGGGGATTTGCAAAATGACCCAGCTGATATTCCTTTGTTATTGGCCAAGCTTGATGAGGGCTATGATTTGGTCAGTGGTTGGCGCAAAAAAAGACAGGATGCTGCTTTGACTCGTTTATTGCCTTCCAAGATTGCGAACTGGCTTATTGGCAAGGTTACAGAGGTAAAAATTCATGATTATGGCTGTTCTTTGAAGGCTTATCGAGCAGAGTTAGTTGCTGATATGAATCTTTACGGTGAATTACATCGCTTTTTACCAGCTTTGGCTTTTATTGAAGGAGCTAAAATTGCGGAAATTCCTGTACGACATCATGCTCGGCGTTTTGGGCAGAGTAAATATGGTTTGGGTAGAACTATTCGCGTGTTGATGGATTTGTTCACGATCTTTTTTATGAAGAAATTCCTAACTCGACCGATGCATGTCTTTGGTTTATGGGGAATGGTTTCGTTTGTTTTGGGTATTGGAATTGGTTTATATTTAACGCTGATTAAATTTGTTTTTCAGGCCAATATTGGCGATCGCCCTCTATTAATCCTCGCTGTTCTATTAGTCTTAACGGGCGTCCAACTTTTCTGTTTTGGCCTAGTTTCCGAGTTATTAATGCGAACCTATCATGAGTCCCAGAGAAAACCCATTTACCGAATTAGAAAAATTGTTGATTAATAAACCCATTACTCATTACTCATTACTCATTATCTCGATCCTGCGAAGACGGGACTCATTACTTAATTTGTCCTGTTTCTACTGCTTCGTATAAGGCTTGAAAATTTCCTTCACCAAAGCCTTGTGCTTGTTGTCGGCGTTCGATAAATTCTAGAAAAAAGGTGGGTTGCTCCAGGATTGGTTGGGTGAAAATTTGCATTAATAAAGATTGGGGTTGATCTTGATGCCAATCGACTAAAATTTCTTGTTGCGCGATCGCCTGTAATTCGGTTTCGGAAATGGCCAGAGAATGGTGATTAATCTTGGCTGATAAATTGCGGTAATAGTTGGTTGGAATAGGCAAAAATTTTACGCCACGCGATCGCATTTGGCTAACAGTTGAGATAAGATCGCGCGATCGCAAAGCCAAATGTTGAATTCCTGCACCATTATTAAGTTCGATAAATTCTTGAATTTGAGAATGAGGATCACTTGGCTGATTTATATTAAACTGTAACTGCCCAGTAGAATCAATTAGAGCTTTGCTAGACAAACCAGAGAGCTGGCTTTGAATTTTGAATGTCTGTTGAATCTCAAACTCAAACAGGTTTTGGTAATAGGCTACTGCCGAGTTTAATTTACCCATCGCAACATTCAGCACAATATGATCAATATTGGTAAATTGCGGCTTATCTTGGGGCACCAGCACAGGACTTTTGACTAAGCGATTGGACAATAAGTAATAGTGATTGGTTGCTGATGATTCGATTAAACTATGCTCTAGACAATCCCATCCTGCAACGCGAGCATATTTAATTTTGTTGTGTTGCTGAAGAGGTTGTAAGATTTTAACTCCTAATTTGGCAGCGCGATCAAGAATTGAGAGCAAATTATCAACCCGAAAAGCAACATCCACAATTCCTTCGGGATGAGATTCTAGATAACAAGCAACAGGACTAGTCTTGGTGAGAGCAGAAGAGATTATAAAATAAATCGAATTATGCTCAACGACTTCAGTGTAAGTATGCTCATTTTGGTAAGTATCAATCACCTGAAAACCAAGATAACGAGTAAACCAGTTGCTCGTTTTTCCCGCATCGGTAACGTAGAAATGAACGCTATCAATCTGCATAATTAAGGATTAGAGATTAATGACTTTTGTACAGACGTGTCGGCGACACGTCTCTTCTAATTTATTTATTGTTTCTTAGTTCCGAAAATTAAGCCGTAGCGAATCAAACCCCGACTATAGCCTTGGCTCATTAAACTGAGAGATAGGGCAGATTGAATTGTTTGCCAGCCTGCTTTGACTAATCCCGTAATAGCTTCGAGGTTAAAAGCTGAGTCGATGACGATATTCCAAAAAGGGGCGACTCTCATTGACCAATCATCAGATTTGATATTTTCAAAGCCTGTTGTTTGCGCGATCGCCTTATATTCAGACAGAGAAATCACATAGGGTAAACAATAAACGCGATAAATTTCTTTGAGATGTCGAACTTCATCGAGGGTTAATTCTCCAGCAACAGAGGTTTCTCGATGACACCAAGTAGCTAAGATTAGCTTGCCTCCTGGCCGCAAAACTCGATGGCATTCCTGCAAGAACGTGGCCTTATCTGGCATATGTTCCCCACTTTCTAAGGACCAAACCAAATCAAAGGAATTATCAGCAAAAGGCATGGCTAAAGCGTTAGCCACCTGAAATTCGACTTGTTTCTCTAGACCTGCGGTGATTGCTCTTTCTTGGGCTCGTGTTTTTTGTACGGGTGATAATGTAATACCTGTTGCTTTCGCATTCAATTTATTTGCTAAATAGAGGCTACTGCCACCAATACCACAGCCGACATCGAGGATATTTTGTGGTGCATTTTGTGATGTTATTCCCGACCAAAATAATAATTCTTCTATGAGATCGATTTGTGCTTGGCGACGCTCAACTTTATAGGTTCCGCCGCGACCATAATAACCGTGGTGCATATGTTCACCCCAGATCTTTTCCCATAATTCACTCGAAGCATCATAAAATTCGCCGATCTGCTGGTAAAGTTGTTCGCTCATGGATATTGAAGTAGACTGTTCCACTTTAATGTTTCAATATTTTCGTCGTTTTTTGGCAGAATTTAAGATTAAAAAAATAATGTGGTAGTATGTATTTATCTTGGGGCTATGGCGCAGTTGGTAGCGCGTCTGAATGGCATTCAGAAGGCCAGGGGTTCGAATCCCCTTAGCTCCATTCCTTATTACAAGCTGGATAGCGCTTCACTAGGGAATTTCAGCAATTATCCTTCAGGGACACCAGGGAATTATTAACCACCCAGAACACCCCAGAATGTCCTATAATTCCTTTAGAATTTAGTACAAATTTAGTTCAGTGGATAAACTTGATCAACTGCTTGGTAAGGCTAATGATCGCTTAAAAAAATCTAGAACTGGGATTTTGATTTATAGGCGAGGTAACAAGTTATCGTTACGGGGAACTTTGCCTCCTAAACCTGGTAGTGAAAAAACTAAACCTTATCAACAATATTTAC
This sequence comes from Cyanobacteria bacterium P01_F01_bin.143, assembly GCA_039190385.1. Taxonomy (GTDB): domain Bacteria; phylum Cyanobacteriota; class Cyanobacteriia; order Cyanobacteriales; family Xenococcaceae; genus Xenococcus. The sequence continues at coordinate 18,897 of JBCCYD010000047.1, forward strand.
CTTTAGGGATTTATTCTAATGCGGCGGGAATTAAGCAAGCAGAAGAGAAGGCCAAGCTATTAGGTTCTCAATTGGCTCTGGAAAAGTTTGATTGGCAAGATTGGTTAAATGGCGATCGCGGATTTACTTTAGAGACTGTAGGTTATTGGGCGGATAAGTTTGAGGAAGATTATTTGGGTTGATGGCTTGCTATGGCATTAGTAATCACGAGGTGTTTTTGGTTGATATCAGTAGTTTGCAAAAATCTTCGAGGTTGATATCGGCTTATCGAAAAGCACATTTCGGGGTGAGGCGGATTTGGTGTCTTTATCCTGAATGGTATGACAAATGGGATTTGGGTAATTCTGAGAAGATATTGCCTCAAGTTAGTGGCAATAGTAATCGTGACTTGGGAAGTAGAGTAAGCAAGGCTTTTAAGCGATATGATTTATGCCTGCCTGGAGATTTGCGGCATTGTTGGGCGATTAGGGCTATGGGTTTTATGCCGAATCCTTTGGCGGCAAGACTAATGGCACATTCAGAGAAGGAACATAATCAGACTTATCAAAGATGGATTTCCGAGGAACAAGAAGATCGTTTTTATAAGTTGTTGATGGAAAGGGCAGATCGCCCTCTACCACCAAGTTAAGCTTAGTTAGCTCTTTGTTCGGCTGCTGTGTTTAATCGTTTTATACAAGCTTTAATATTAAAGTAATAGCGAGCTTTTTGAGAGCGTTGTCCTCGACGATCTTGTACCTCTTTATTTAATCGAAATAGTCCATTTTCGATCGCTTTGAGTAATTGTTTGGAACTAGTAAATCCTAGAGTTTTCCATGCTTCGGAAGTAGGGAGATATTGAGGATTGGTATTACTAATATCGCCAATGCCATTGGTAAGGAGTTTTTTAAATTCGTCACGGGCGATCGCTCTTATGTCGGCTTCTGTTAGGTTCATCTTCTTTGGTTAGTTAAAAGTCCGAGTCGTCATCGTCTTCAATTTGGGGTTCTACTTCTTCTATGCCAGCAGTAATGAGATTTTGTTTCTCGATGGGAAATGATGGCACATCAGCTTTCAGTCCTTGGGCAGTTAAGAAGTTACTGGTTTCTTCCCACTGTTCATAAGCTTTCTGTAGTTTTTCGGTGATCTCTTCTAGCTTTCTTCTTTGCTCATAGAAGCGATTACAATAGGTATTATATTTCTCTTTATTTTTGAGTTGTTCATGGACATTGTTACGAATTTGTTCGAGACATTCTTCCCAGTTTTCACCATCTTCAACAATGGCGTCTAATTTGATTTTCTCATTTTCGTAGTTGCCTAAATTAGCTAAAGCTTCGTAACTGACTGTGGTAATTTTCATGATGTTTAGTTCCTGCTAAAGGTTAAGTAAATTCGGGATTCTAGTTGTTTTGGGGGACGGCATATATAAGGCTCGGAGCCTTCTTGGAGGACAAAACCTCTTGACTCTAAAGAAGCGATAATGAGATCGCAGTCTTCTTTGATCGTTTCGCCATCAGCCCAGACGCGGATTTTAATTAAGTTGGTGGGTGGGTGAGCTTCTTCTCCTTCAATCCACTGGCCTCGATCGCTGTTCCAAAAGTAATTATTTTCTTGGAGGTTTTGGTAAATAGCGTCATTGATAGTTACTCCTATTTCTAAGGCGATCGCTTCGGCGGCAACAAATTTTTTGGTTCGTTTCATGATTTGATTACTGCCTCAGCTTTTGGGCTGATAGGTTCAACGGTGAGGTTGGCGAATGGTTCAAAGGTGATGAGTCTTTCATATTGGGTATTGCCGCGGTCATCTTTGCCAACGGCGCGGGAGAAATAAATTACAGCACCGTATTTGTTGTTGGGGCTGCGACGTTTATAACGATCGCCCTGCCAGATAACACTGGAAACTCCATATTGATCTGTGAGTTCAACTTGGGCGTTGATGGATGACCAATCATATTCTTTGAATTGTTCGAGGATGGCTTTGTAGTTGGGTGCGGGTTGACGGGGAAGCGATCGCTCTAAGAGTTGGGCGATTTTCTCAAGGGCGATCGCTTGTCGTTCTTGGAGGTTGATCCATTGTTGGAATTGTTCTGGGTTCATGTTGGTTTGGCTCCTGTGAGTAATTGTTTAATCGTGTCGCGGAGTTGGGCGCGATCGCCGTAGATGTTCATGAGGGCAATGTATTCTTGGGGTTCAAAGGTGAGTGTGAGGGAGGCATGTTCGACAGGTTTGAGGTCGTCGGTTTGGATAACATAGCTAGCAGTGGGTTGATCTTTCTGGTCGAAGATTTGGACGTTGTATCCGTTGCCAACTTCGACTTTGGAGGTGATAACCCCGTAATGGTGGTTGAGTAGTTTGAGGTTTTCACAGACGCCGTCAAAGTTGGTGAAGTTGAGCTCTACTAGTTGGTTGGTTTCGAGTTCTGGTGGGGGTTCTGGTGGGTTGTTTAGTTTATCGGTTTCGGCGTTTTCGGGATCTGTTTTGCCGATATTGGCAGTATTCATGGTTGAGACATTGCCGTGTTTGTCTTTGTAGTTTTTGAGATTATCACTGGCTAAACCGCCAGTGAGATTTTGACGAATTTTAGCCACGGTCGAATGATGCACTTTACATCTTCTGGCAATTTCACGATCGCTCCATTTTTGCCACTCGGGATCTTTTAAGAGGGTGGTTACAGCACGACGTTTGGTTTCTCGGCTGCGTCGTAGTCCGTGAGTGGCATTGACTCCAACTGATTCGAGGATGGCGTCTCGGAGGTTGCCTGGGGTGATTTCGGCGAGGATTTCTTTTTGGCCTGCTTGTTCGGTGGCTCTGATGGTGTGGAATCCGTCGTAGAGCCAATAGTTGGTGCCATCAAATTTAACTTTGACGGGAGGCAGTTTGGTTCCGCTCATGATTGCGATGCAGTATTCGGCGACTACTTGGGGGTCGAGTTCTTCTCTTTGTTGGGTTCTGGGGTCGCGGGTAATTTTGGAAATCAAGATCGCAGTTGGTTCATTTTTTCTTTCCCCAAACCGTTTCAGGATTTGGAGTTGTTGGGTGGAATGATTGTTGTTAGGAGGAAGGAGAGTTAGTTGCTCTACTTCATGGGGTTCGGCATTTTCAATGTCTTTTTGTTTGATTAATGCCACCCTTTTTTTTAGGTAAGCAATTTGTTGGTCATAGTTTTCTAATGCGTCTTTGGGTTGACCTAATTGGTTCCCGCGTTCTCTATATTCTTCGAGTTCGGCGAGTTGGGATTGAAGAAGCTCTAGATCTTCGCATTCAAAGTTATCGATGTTACGGACGAATTTGGGATATTTGGAGCCGTTCCAGTGATACTGTAAGTCTTTGGTTTGGATGAGTTTCAGGTTTTTGGGTGATTCGAATTTGGTTGCTGAATCTTGCCACCATTGGATTTCAATGGCAGGTTTACCGTGACGGATTTTGATATCGATGATTTGGCCTGGTTGTTTGTCTTTTTGGAATGGTCGTTTG
>JBCCYD010000048.1:0-22333 GCA_039190385.1 Cyanobacteria bacterium P01_F01_bin.143
CAGTATTAAATTATTTACCAAATGAGTGTTCAATAGTAAGTAACGAAAACACCTTATCGAAAAAAAATATTAACAAGTATATAAACTAGCAATCTTTTTTTACAAATGGTATAATAGATAAAAATATTACTTTTACGATAGAGACAGGCTCAGGTAAATCATATTTATGCGAAGCGATCGCTGAATGTCTAAAATCTGAGGGCTTGCCAGTTGCTACCCTATCACCTGGTAGTTGTAAATATAGCGAGGCTGCTATGATGTGCAATCTAGAAATGAAAGTCTTGCTGCTTAAGCATTTCATTAACTGCTCTTTTTGCGATCGCGTCCAATAAAATATTGCACAACATGAAACATTTAAGTGAATCCCTATGAGTAGCTAAAAAGCAGGTATGGTGCTTGTTTGACTAGCTTTTGCAGACCAAGTGTCCCACACTTTCCCAACCACTGAAAATTGCAATAATATCTAGATTGCCCCTCATAGCAGCCTCGCTACTTTTGCCCCTATATCGCTTTTTGGGCAATTTACTTTGTAGAATCAATATAAGACAGAGCAGAGGGCTTTAAGATTCTCTGCTTCACAGTTGTTAGGATTATGATCTAAATGAGCTAGTGTAACTAATATCAAGTATGTCTAAATGATGGAGCTAAAACTGAAACAGTACCAACCAAGGAGCCAGTGCCGACAGCAGAAAAATAGCAAATTGATAGCCAGACTTAAATTAACCTAATTCAAATCCACCATTACTCCTTTGCTGTTGGCGTTCCCGCTCCCGCTCCCGCTCCACAAGCCATTTCTCCAGTCCACGGCTAATGTCCTCAAAATCATCAGCAGTCAAGCTAGACCCGTTATCTTTCCAACGCTCCTCATCTTCATCCCACTCTGCCTCAAGCACAACTTCCTGAGATTTATTTTTCCGCACTGTGAGACGCTGCTGCTGCTCATCCCAAGCGATCGTACGACGCCGACCTTTAACCTCAACTTCTCCCTCAGAATTAAGCAAACCTACCAACTTAGGACAAAGACTTTCAACCCATTGCTGCTGCTGACCTACTTCCTGTGGGAGTGCTTCATATAATGCGCTCGGAACTGCCGGGGTCGGGGGGATTTCGGGGGTAGCTTCTGTAGGGAGTGCTTGAGATAATGCGTTCGGCTCTACAGCAGGTTGAGTTGCTTCGGGGGTAGCTTCGGTCGAGTTTTGTTGAGCTGAATCTTCTATTTTTAATGAAGATTCAGATGAGAACTCTTCAGATAATGCCCTAGACTTGCCTTGATTGATACTTTGATTAAATATTTCGGAGACGGCATTTATAGCTGCTTCCAATCTTGCAGCTTCAATAGAGTCGGTATCCTCTTCTAGTTCTGGTGAGGGTTCTACTGTTTGGGTTGACCTGGATACTGAGGGTACTGTTTCATCAGTATGCGGTGGTCGTTCCGCAACAGGTAATTTGTATCTTTCAAGTCCTGCTGCATCTGTGTCAGGTTCATAAGTAATTCCGCGTTTTTGTAAACCGCTCCAACTGTATGCTTTGCCCAAGCTACTCCCTTTGAAGGCCAAGCCATCCAGCTCAAAGGAAAATCCATTCATTTTTCCTGTTGAGGCTAAGTTCGCTCTGACTATAACTCCTTTGTCTTCTAGTCTCTGAGCAAACTGAGGAGCTGTTGGCTTATCAACTACTGCTGAGTCTATCAACTCCTGTAATTGTATCCTGGGTGGTGTAACTCCTGTCCGTTCTGCCTTTTTCCTTTCCCGGTAAGTCTCCCTAGCACTTTCTCTCTTTTTATAACCAGGTGTTTGGGTTAGGTTATACTCCTTCTCTAGTTCTTGAGTCGCAGCGATCGCTCTATATACATCATTCCTACCAGTCCAGACTGGTCCTGTCATTGGTACTCTGCTGGCTATTACATGAACATGGTCAAATTCTGTATCGTTGTGTCTAACTATGGTGTAGGGGGTAAGTTTACTGAATTCCATCTTCTCCATGAAATCAGAAACAATGTCTTCCCACTCTCCGTCTGATAAATACTCACCTTCGGGCAAGGTTAAGGAGCAATGCCAAGATGGTTTTTCGATGTGGGGTCTTAAGCGTTGCACTGTGTCGAAGTCTTTAATTAATCCTTGTGCGTTGTCGCTACTAAGCGTCCCACCTATCCAGTCGGCTCTATCTTTTTTGTTCTTTTCTCCTGGACTAAAGACATAGTTGATTATGGTTTTAAAGTTCTTTCCTTTGGTGATTTTAGCTTTCATCTACTGATACCAAGTCGGCTCGAAGTTGTTCCACCAGTTCTCTTACCTGCTCCAACATTCCTGGTGGGTAGCTAGTTGCAACTCCTCGATTTATTGCTTTCTGATACTGGTTCAGGTTGGCACATAGCTTTGATAGTTCTAACCAAACTTCTCTATTTATTTCTGGTACACGAGCTGGTAATTTATATTCGTTTCCAAGGACAACATATCTTATATATACGCCTCCCTCTAATCCTGTTTCTTTGCACAGTTGATTGAAAATCTCAAACTCTTCATCACTTAATCGCGACGAGATGCTTTTTGTTCGCTTCTGCTCCGGTTGAATTTTTTTTCCTCTGAAGCTGATTGAGTTGAGAGACGATTCTTTTTTGCTCATCTTTGTACTACAAAAAAGTGCAAGTAAATTACATAGTTATAGTACAATTTACTATTTTGTACCACAGAAAATTTCAATAAGTTACAGAATATTCACAACATTCCATATAGCAACCTCCCGACCGAATGGGAGCGGAGGCGATGCGACAGCATCGGGTTACCTAAAAGCGTAGCTTTTAGTATACCTTGCATTCCGGCGACAATCTTATATTGTAACAGATAACCTTCGCCCTGTCAAACCTTTTTCTGACCTTTTTGGCGCTGCTTTACCTGCTCTACTTTCCTACTTCTTTACTTTTTCTTACACCTAATATACATTAATATGCACTTTTTATATTCTATTAGACTACTTTTTCCTGCTTTTTCTTACACTTAATATACATTAATATACACTATTTATATTTTATTAGACTACTTTTTCCTGCTTTTTCCACTAAATTTTTTCTGAGTATTTTTGCTCATAATATTAGTTTGCTCTGAAATTCTTAAATCCTTGCTCTTCTTTTAAGAATTATTTCAAATCCAATAATTCTTATACTTGTCCATTTAACCTAAATATTTAATGGATCAAATATTTTTATATGACTCAAGCTCAACTACAGACGGCAGAAACGCAGCCTCAAGGACTTCCATACTCCCTGGTTGCTGACTTTGGAGCCTCTGGAACCAAAGCTCTCGTCACAGATGGAACAATTGTCAAGCTCTTATTTATGACGCCTGAAGTTGCGGATGTTCCCAAAACTTCTATCAAGATGTTTGAGGATGATAATTTCAATTCTCAATCCGAGCCTCCTGAAAATCGCGCTTGGTTTTGCTTAGGCCAAACTTGTAAGGCGGTCGGATTTCTGGCTGAGAGGAGGTTTCGCGCTACTACCTCTTTAACTATCCCTAAGTTTGAGTTAGCCCTCTTCAAAACCCTCTCGCTGCTGTGGGTTACTAAAGAAAAGTTTGGACTGCCAAATGAGTTTTCCATTGACCTTTCCCTACTCCTTCCCCCTAGCGAATATAACGATCGCTTTAAGCTTGAAGAGATGCTTGGAGGTGCTGCCTCTGAGTTTGAGACTCCTTCTGGGAAGATGTCGGTTAACTTCAGCAATTTTGAATGCAAGCCGGAGGGGGCGGGGGTTCTGATGTATTTGCAGAGCCAGCCAAAACTTAAGTTAAGTCAGCGCACGGCTACATTGGTGATGATTGGATATCGCAATGCTAGTTTGATTTCTGTTAAAGATGGCTCTGTACTGGATAAGGTTTCTACTGACTTGGGCATGAATTATTTAATCAATGTGATTAAAAATCATGTTTCTATTTACATTCCTTTGTCTGTCTTGCTGTCTGTCATAGAGAAGGCTGGTTTTAACATTCTTGAAGCTTCGGATGAGACAATGGAGGAACAGGAAGAGATTTTCAAGATTTTAGCTCCTTTGGTCAGCACTTCTACTATCATGGCTATTCGGTCCGCTCAATTGGAGGAGATACGTAATGCTATTGCTGTTGCTCGTTTGGAGTATGCGAATGCTTTGTATTCTTGGATTAATCCTCTGATACCTTTTAATAACGATTTGATGATTTTCTGTGGGGGCACTGCTAATTATCTGTCGCCTGAGCTTAAGAAGTTTTCTGATTTAAAGGGGTTTGAGTTCCTGCAAGATGATTTTGTTAAAATTCCTAACAAGATTGATTCTATGGGGCTTAAAGAGCGTTTGACTGACCTTTACTGCTACTTTTCTCTCATCTACAGCAAGAAATGGAAAAGAAAAAAGAATTAAGAATTAGCTATACGAAAGATAGCGACTATAATGATTTTATTGAATACTTTCAGCGTCACAGGAAAAATCCACGAAGTATTTTTTTGGAGGCGATACGTTTGCTCTGGGAGCCTTACATGATTTCGGAGGATAGAGATGTTTCTCAAGCGGAGCTTGAGAGATTGGTGGATATTTCTTTTCAGAGGTATTTGAATCATTACCAATTGATGTGTGTTGAGTTGGGACTGAAAAGGCCAGGGCTTGAAGGGGGGTTGGCTCCTGTTTCAAGTAGTATAAGTAATGGTGCTGGAGAAAGCCTGAAACCTGCTAGGGATGGTAAAGATACTGATTTTGATTCTCAACTTGTGCATCAAGTTTCTGCACCGGAAATTTATACTGATACTGATGCTGACAATGATGATGGTGATTTTTCTGCGGATGATTTGCCGGATGTTGATTTTATAGAAGGAGGTTTTGATTTTGACTGACTTTGGTACTATTCATTTGGTTGATGCTGATAGGAAGGGGCATGGAACGTCTACTGTGGCTCAGGCTATGTTTTACTACTGTTTGACGGTTTTGAGGCTGGCTGGAACGCAAAAAGTTAGTATGAGTAAGGTTGAACGGGCTATAGCTTCAGAAATGAGGAGGCTCAGGATGAGTCTTGATTTCGGTAGTGTTTATTCTGCTGTTGAGCAGAATAAGGGAGCTGTTTATTCTGAGAGTAATTTTGATTGTAAGTTTAAGCATATCCCTTTGCTTTTGCTAGATACTGCTTATTGTGGTCGGGATACATACAATACTTATAGGGATAACTATGAGGATTTGACTTTTGATGTTTTTGGTGTACATAATCGTAAATCGGATTATGGGTTAATTGTTGAGGCGGCTGTTGGGCGTGTTGTGGTTATTGATAGTTCTTCTTCTGATAGTCCTCCTGGTTGGTCTGGCAACTGTCGTCTGAGTGTTTCTACGCTTTTAAATGATGCTAGTGCCCAAAAAATTAAGGTTGTTAGGTGGTTCGTTTCTTACGGAGACCAGTATAGTTTGGATGCTTTTGTTGATTCTGTTGATCGATATTCTGATTTTATGACTCATGTTCTGGTGCTCAGAGGAAGTGCCTGGAATTTTTTAGGACAGTCTCCTTATCTAGAGGCTATTAATAATTCTGTGGTTGTTGATTTTCCGATACTTCAGGATGGATTTAGATATGGTTTCTCAAAAGGCAACACGGATGTTGTGCCTGCCTGTTTTGCTGAATCTGGTCAGTTTGATGATTTGATTGATTTTAGCAAAAAGTTTAAGCTGCAAGATTTGAGTGAAGTTTCGGCTAGTAAACAGACCAGTCGCTTTGCTAACTTTTGGAGTTAACTTGGCTGCTGCAATCCAACCCTTCTATACCATTAGAAGACTTAAATTGTATTTGACTTGGGATGTTAATTTTCATCACTTTTCTGGCATTAACAATTCTATGGAGTCAATTTTTGAGGCTGCTGGAATTGGATAATTTGGTAGTGAGAAACGACTTTTTTTCACTAATTTTACTACTGCGGAGTGACTTAGAGTGACTAAAAGAGAGTAAAAAGTGAAAGAAAGTGACTACTATTTGACTACTAAAAACCTATAAGGAAAAACTAGACGAAAACTAATTAACATCTAATTAACATCTAATTAACATCTAATTAACATCTATGGCAGATTTTAAGCTATAGGAACAGACCTAATATTACCCCCGGAATAATCCCACTGTTTTATTACATCTTTAAAATCTACTATTGCTAGTTTTTTAGGGAAACCTGATAAGACCTCAAACACTTGTTTTATAGGGTCTATGCCAACAATGTCACAACGCTTTAAAACCCCGTTAACCAAAGCGTCTATACAATCTTTAATTTTTAATTGTGAAGGATGCTTTGAGATTAGTTCGGGTTCGGGAGTGTTATCTATAGGTTGCACATTAATTTCTGTTGCCACTTTTGCTATAGAAGCTTCTGGTAAAGAAGCTTTTTTTGTATTACTTCCGGCGGGGCACTTAGAATTATTTTGGTTAATTTTTGGCTCGGATTTTTTGGATTTACTGATTGGCTGTGATTCATGGATTGCATGGCTTTGACTAGGGGCACTTAGCTCTCTTTGATTATTAAATACCAAGTGGTTATGTGCCCCTTCTCTCTCTGTACTACAATTGGTATCTGTAGTATATATATCCTGGTACTCTCCATAGATAGGTTTTTCTTCAATGGCCATCTTATCCCAGTATTTTTGTGTCCACGCTTGCTGCATGGCTTGGCCATAAATGAGTTTATTTAGTTTTTGTTGTGCTGCTTCTGCTTTGGCGATCGCTTCTCTTGATAAATCAGCGGGGGTAAATTCTGGGGAAGATTTAAGAAATTTTTCCAGAGTAACTATTTCATAGATACGATTTTCATGTTTCCTGGAAACTGCTCTATGTTCCACTCCTAACTTGTCTAAGATGGAGTGTATGGTTGTGATAGGTTCATCTCCTATCCTGATGTTGAAATATTGCTTAAACTGCTTACTGAGTTTTTTAGCCTTGGCGTGGATATGTTTGACGGACTCCTTAGTGTATGGCTGGTCAAGTAACACCAATTTGTTATCCTTAATTAAACCTATTTCTTGTAAAAGCTTGACTGGTTTATCCTGATGCTTGACATCTGGTAAAAAGGTCACACCCGAATAGAACCATTTGAGGGTATGACTAGCTAGTTCCTCAGCTTCCAAGTTAAACGCAATACTGGGATGAGTAGCCAAGAAATATAACTGCTGTGCTTTCCTCCAGTGTCGATCCTTTACTACCCACTCTAAGAAGTAGTTTGTATCAGTCTGGAATCCTGGTAAACTATTTGCTATCTTGTACCCTGCTATCTTCGTTTGATTCTTATGCAACCTACTGTCTGCTATCTCAATCATTTCATCCTCAGTCATCAACGCCCCTAACTGCATCAACTCTGCATCCTCTACTCGAATTTCCTCTTTCTTCTCCTTTATGGCTTTGTTAATACCATCGTCTTCATCAGTATCTAAAAATGTTGGGTTAATTAATTCAAAGTTTTCTTTGTCTACTATTTCCTGAAGGAATATTTCTCCACAATGAGCGCGGTTATAGTTACTCCGAGCTTTGACTTTTGCTAGTAGGTCAATATGAGGATTATTTAGATAATCTGCTGCTGTTTGTCTGGCAGTTATTTGGTTAAAGTAGTCATTTAATCTATCTAAATCTTCCGCATTTTCAGTTTGTTTTGCTGCTTCATACTGACAAATTTGGGAATAAATTTGTATTAAGTTTTTATCCTCTACAGTCCCTATATATTTATCCAGAAAAGCAGTTTTTATCTGATCGGCATCCCAGTCGTCAAAGTCAGTAGGAGCATGATTACTTTTTTTTGCTACCCATCCATACCAATATTCACAAGGTCGCGAACGTAACATTTGTTGTCGGAACTCGCAGGGTTCAATAACTCCTGTATAGATAAAGAATCCTAATTTGAATCTTGGTAGTTGTTGGCTAACTCCCACCATTAGACTAGGAGACCAAGACCATACTAGGATGCAATTTTCTTCTATATATCCGTCTATATTTTTAATAAATTCCTTAGCCCAATTTTCCTCAGAAGTTTTCTTATCAATGCGGACACAATAATACTCTAGTAGTGGATATTTATCTACTAAGGTTTTGATAATTGACTCTAAGTCTGATTGTGAATCTGAAGTAAGGTTAAATAATTTAAGTTCATCTCCCAATTCTAGTAGTTTTTGCCAGACTAAAGGCTTAAATTCTTCGCTATGCTCAATCATTATAGGGTTCTCAGCTTTTACCTGTTCAACTGCTTTAAATAGTTGATTATTTAGAAGAAAAGCATATTCATTAATCAATTTTCTTAGTGCTTTCTTATTAGATTCCCCTCCTACTACTATTTCTGCTTTTTTGGGTTTAGGTTTGGCATCATTCCGTATATAACAAATTTTTGTTGTGGGAAGAGCTAAAGCTTTTGCATAATCTGTGTCTACATTGCTCGTATCTGCATCTGCTAAGAATAGAGAGCCACCTGCGTTTAAGGCTTTTTTAGTGATTTTATCGAAATCAGCTAAAATTCTAGGTCGTTTGTTTTTAATCTCTGTTTTTGCTTCACATAGATGTTTGAAACCTCCTCTTGACTCATCTACACCTATAAAATCCCAGTGGTATTTAGAGAATTTATCAAGTGAATCCCAACAACAACAGAGGATCTTGATTTTTTTCATCCCCTCATCTGTTGTTGGTGCATCATCCTGGAATGTTCCACCTAGACTTTCTGCTAAAGCCATAGCTAAAGTCCGGCGTGGAGCGATAAAGATTATTTTCTTACCTTGTGATACTAAATATTGTACTAATGGCTTCAAAAAATGCTGAGATTTACCGCTTCCTTTGAAGGAATCGGCGATGACTATTCTATTATCCAGGGGAACTTGTTTCCAGAGTTCATCAGGAAATACTGAACAGTTTAGGATTATGTCGGGGGTGAGAGAACAGGTATTATAAGATTTTTGTTTTGCGACTATCTCCCCTAACCTTCTCTGATACCACTCGTTTTTTTGCTGTTCTGCTTCTGCCTTGCTTTCTGGTGTTTGCTTGTCAATATATTGTTTTGTAGTAGGATTGATGTCCCACTCATCAAAAGGAATTATTTTAGTTTCGGTGTTGGGGTCAATTTCATCTACATCACGATTACCTTTATTGTCACTTTGGCCCCAGACTTCAACCCACAGAGTTAGGCCCCAGGATTTTAATAATTTCGCGATCGCTCTATACTGTCTAAGGACATTTTTATTGGCCCGGCTACCTGCGTCGGGACAAAGGATAATTTTTTGAGGTTGGACATAATCTATATATTGTTTTAGTTGCTGGGGTGAGCTGGCCAAATTTCCCCCAGCAGCACCAATATAAGTTTGGCCACGACGACAGTGAGCTACTTGAGGCTTAAGGATGCCTTCTACTAATCTGAGGTTTTTGTCCCCTTCTGTTATGTGGGCGGTTATGGGTAGCTCGCCATTCTGAAGGTGGCTAGATTTTTTAGTTTTAAGCCAAACATACCCTCCGCCGTCAACTCTTACCTGACAACCAATAATCGACCCATTGTCATTCAAGATGGGGCATAGATAACCATCAACAGGAGACTTAAAACTTTTTCCCCAGTCCCATGCGCCGGGTAAATATTGAGATATTAGTGTATTGAGGAATGTCCCATCTTTACTGACTGACCGGAACATTCCCTTTTCTATCTGTTTGGGGGTTAGGCCACGACGCTCTAAGTCGGCTCTGTGGTTGGGATTTAGGGAAAGTTGAGATAGGACTTTCCGAAATTCGCGATCGCGCAGTTCGACTGGGAGTCCTTCTGCATATTCTTTGGCCTCTCTCTCTTCCCTGGCTTTTTTCTCGGCTCTACGTTGCCTAATCCAGTCTTCTTTTTGCTGCTGTGACTGAGCGTCTAATTCTGCTTTCTCAAAATAGATCCCAAATCCTAGTTGGTCAGGCTTCTTAAGCTCAAAATCTGGGTTAGGGTTGTCTGTCCTACAGTGATATTGTGTAATTCCGTTGGGTCGGTCGAGTGATCGGCAGTCTTTACGCTCTCCACCACAGACAGGGCAAGCTCTGTGTTTTCCGAGTCGGTTCCATCTACTCATTTGTGGCACCCCCAGGTTTCAGGAGTGCGGTTTTTTGGGAGTTTCATAACGTCTGCCTATGTTGCGAGTGGCAGACCAGGTGAAGGTTTAGTAAAAACTTTGAATTTTTGCTAATTTGATGTTTTAGTCCCTTGACTTACTTTTTGTCGTAATGACACGGTAAAAATACAGGATTCGGAGTTTTCAAATCATCAAAAATGTCATACAATTGCATATGGATATGCAATTTATACCTCCCCCAGGTCTAAACCAGGTCTAAGGGGTTCAGAGTCCGTGTTCAACAGGAAATCGCAGTAAGTCGCCAAACTAAGTAGCGATTTTCTGTGAAAGGCTCTGGATATAAATAATCTAAAATATTTTAGGACAAAACCCAAGCAAAAAGAGCTTCAGTCTGGGTTGGCCAATAAGAATTACTCAATAAGTATTTGATTATGGTTAGCCATTCCTGGGTTCAGGAGTGGCTATTTTGACAGGAATGTAAGCCCTAGTTTTCTCTGTTGGGTGGGTATTTAATCATCATCCTCACCATCTATTTCAGCTATAGAAGGGTCATATTTCATAAATTCCAGGATTCTTTCCTCAGCTTCTTCTACTGAGATACCCCAATCTTTGGCCTGACTAGCCAGCATCATATCTATATCACTCAGGTTGGCTTCAACTCTAGCTTGTATGATGTTTTGCGCCAAAGCCGTCTTACTTTGGCGCTTGGAATAGGCCCAAATTAAAAATTTTTTCTCGTGGAATGGTGGGAGTCCAACTTGCCACCTGCGCCCAACTTTCATCGCCATATCTAAAAAATTCCTGTATATTTTTGCTTGACAATGTACTTATATGTCTACTATAGTAAACATATTATGCAAAAACAACCTCTGCCAGCAAGAGCTGGAGACTCAGAACTAAGGTCTATGGTTGCTTGAGGCGTATAAGAAAACTTTTCAGGTAATCGGGATGAAGCAGGACTGGTACTCCAGCAACACCCCTAGCCCCAAAGTTAAGCGTTTAAGGACACAGTTAACTAAGGAGATAACAATGACATTAGCTATAGAAAGGCCACAACGTCAAGTTGATGGTTTACTCAAGGCTGATATTAAGTGGCTCGTTTCGCAATTGCCACATGAAGTCAGCTCAGATTACCAAGAATTAGACCACTGTGAATATTTGCTCTGGGATTCCAGGCGATACCATTATCAACTCTCACTGCATGATGATGGTCGCGTTATTTTGCTCAAGCAACAATATCTACACGACAGTCGCCTCGGTGAAGGAATTGAAGTCGAAATCGTAATGTTGCCCCAGTTCGTATGTCTGATTACGGAGTAAGGGGACAATGCAATCAACAGTAACATTACCTGGTTTGCGTGAACATTTCCAGGAACTTCTGCAACATCCAGATTTTGGCTTCGACGTGGAAGTGGAAGTGAAACAAAGCGCAACAATTTACACATTTGATACTGAAACCTCAAACTTTGACTTAATTCTGGAATCAAATTCAGCATTGTTAATGCAATACGATTTTGTACCATCACCAGATGGACTAATTGAGGATTTTGATGTGGAATTTAAGCACTCACATCAAATTAAGTCAGTAGAACAGTTCTTAAACATTATCAACGCTCCAACAATTATTAAGTAGGTCAACTCTAAGCTTGATAAGCTTTTTAGATTGTTGTGACAATTTTCCAACACTAGACATTAAGGAGAAAATAATCATGCCATTTGGATTAGGGTATTACGGCGCATCGGACAAAGTAAACCATGACCTGGACTACGAGGGACATCCACCCCAAATGTCTGAAACTACTAAGCAGCAGATAGTAGAAGCTATTGCTAACGACTATCCAGACATCAAGAATATGAGCGAACGCGACAAGAAAGCAACCATGCGTTGGGTAGTTAATGAACACGATAGATAAGTAAGTTGGCACGCTCATTACAACTTCTCTAGTTCATGCCAAACAGGAACATCACCCCGGTACAATGCCGGGGGAACAATAATAATAATGCCAACACGATCAAACCAAAAGGATATCAATTAGCACAATTCTACACCGACGGCTTTATGGTACGAGCTGCGAGTCCACATGCTCCCGAAAATTGGATATTCAGTAGTCATGTGCAGGACAAAGAAGCAAGCCCAGGTCTTAGCAGAGCAACGTTCGCCAGCAATTAGGAGTAAGAGAGAAATAATGCCACCAGATGAAAATTATATCCGTAAACACGCTCTCAGAGTTAAAAACCCCGAAACAGAAGGGCAAAGAAAAAACTCAATGTGGCGCATAGCAAGCAATTGTGATTTTGAGCAGAAGTACGATGATTTCAGCTTGGAAGATGACACGCTAACAGGAGCGCAGGAAACAGAAGTAATGGAAATCATAGATGAGTCGTTGAACATAATACTTAAAGCCGAACTCAATGGCCTCGCATGGGAGCTGGCATCGATGTCAGGTTATGTTTTTCCTGAAAAATTTGATTTCTTTAGTAGCAATAACTCCCGCGCTCAACATTTTAAAAGACTAGCAGTTAGAGCATTTGAGGTAATTCAGAAAGTGAGGATAGATGATAATGATTAATTCCTTTTTACAATCTGATATCGCCTTCTACTGTATAGCCTCCCTAATGTGGCTGTCAACCATTAGTCTCATCTGTAACCTAACCTAACAAGCACCACCGGAAGCCCCTAGCTCAATACTAGGGGCGACCGCAACATTCGCCTAAATCAACCAATGAAACCGCTCCCAGAAATCAACCCAACTATACTACTAGCAGAGCCGTACAACCTTGAAGAATTCGAGCTGTCAGACCTCCTCGGCTGCTCGGTTCATACGGTCTCCTCCTGGCGATTTAACCGCCGGACTCCTGCAACTCCTGTCAAGAAACTGGCAGCAGTTGTACAGAAGAAATTAGACAAGGAATTAGCCAAAGCCCACATAGCAGCTTAGACATTCCTCGCGCCACCTTCACAACGAACATTTCAACCACAACAAAGCCGGAGAAAACAACAATGATACTATTCATAAATCCATTAAACAGCTTCCTAACCAAATCCTCAAAAACAGCCAAGTTAGTATACTTTGGAGTGCAGCTAATACCTACACCAGAGTCTAACAAATCATTACAAGTATCTGGCCTGTATTATGGCAGGCTTCTGAGTTTCATCAAACACTATATAGATGCTACTATTACCGAAATGGAATCAACCCAGACATCGGTTGAAGCTACTAACACAGAAGCAGTTGAAACTGATGCGACTGAAGCAAAAGGAGCTATTGCGGTTGAAACGCCAGAGTTCCAAATTGAACCTCTTGTTACTGAGGACATAGAGACAGTTGAAAATGGTGAAACTGATGATGATATAGAAGACTGGCCAATACCAGAAAATCAACCCACCCCAAACAACTCCTCAGAATTGAGTACAGATGAAGCGATCGCTACCCTGCTCGAATGTCAAACCAAACTGCAATTGATGTCAAAGAAAAAAGACATAGGAGAAGAGCTAGCTAAGAAAGCATGGGATGAAATGACCCTAGTTCAAAGAAACTATTTACAGCTAATTTCTCTCCGTGAGAACGTAACCAAACCATTAGGCACACTTGGGTATCAACTTCTGTACCAACCAACCAAAGATTCTAAGCCTCGCAAAGCTCGTCTCATTGGATTTTACCTATACGGCGACAAGCTACCCCTAGCCGACGAACGAGCGGTATTGATAGACGGAGAAACCCAACCCACAATATGTAGCAAAGCACATTTACGACCGCTCAAAAACTCAACACCCCCAACAGAGCTGGAAATCAAGCAACTGGAAAAACTGCTAGCGGAGCCACAAGAAACTGAGCCAACGCCAGAAGATATGGCAGCTAACACATTTACAGGACTCGCAACCGCCCCAAAGCTCCTCACTGGCTCTCAGGATGGAAGTCCGCCAGACTTGCCAGCATCAAGGCTAAACGACGCGGTGCAAGCAGAATTAGACCTCAAAACTGAACCAACACCGAAACCGGAAGTAGAAGTAGTTCCTACTCCCTTACTAGAGGCAATTGCAACAGAAGTCAAAAAGGGAAATCCTGAGTTATGCTTCACTTACGACACCAACGGGAAATCAGTCTTCTTACAGGTTGAGCACGGCGACTCAAAAATCGGAACCTTTGAGGATGATGGCGAAAACCTTTGGACTATAGGGTGTAAGGCCATGACTTTCCACGGCTTCACAGAAGAACAGATAGACGCTTTAGCTGAAATTGAATTATCCCCAAAAGCATAACATCATCTGGAGAGGTACTGTCCTCTCCAGTAGTAGGAGAGGATTCAGATGATGAGTACAAGTACAATCCCGACAATTTTGATTTCAGCTATCTCTATGATGACGATGACCCCTCGTGGCTACAGAAAATCCAAACTGAAATAGAGAATATAGAGGGCTGTCAAGTAGAAAATGATGAAATGATACTGAAGGTTTGGCAGTGGGGAACTGAGATCGGCGCTTGTTACCACTATGGCTCGTATATAGATATTACTCCCACTTTGACAAATGAACTTTCTAAGTATGGACTTGATTTAGAAGCTTTCATGGTGGAACATGGCATCAGCTACGAGTTAATAAAACCAGGCAAGCAACAGACTTTAAAACTTAGACCAGACTTACATCTTGGCATCAAGTGGTCCGGGTGGTGGAGACCAAATTCTGGCACTATCAATGGGCATTATTTCTGCTATCACCGGAACAGTCAAGGCGACTATATTAAGTTGGTGCATAACAATCAGATTTACCATAACCCATCCATGGCGCCAACTCCAGACCAGCTCAAGCCTTACTTTGATAAGATTTGGCTTGAGTTAGAAGAGACCGAATATATTAGGTTCCCTAGAGAAATTTCACTAGGTTCAAAGGTGGCTAATTACCTTCCAGAAGGGTTTAAAGCCTACAAAACCGATGATGACGACCAATGTCGGGTCGCCCGAAATACTCATAAATATTGTTATATCAAACGTTGGCGCGACTGTGAATGGTATGTTAGCCCGACCGATAATTACCAATTAATGTCAAAGAAAACAGACTCTATGAAGAGCGCTATTAGTGAAGCCCTGAAAATGATTAACGAAACAAAACGCTAAAACCATACTTACAGGAATAGATACCAATGTTAAAACCCATACTAGAAGTCAATCCAGTTGACCTCCTGTACAATCCATATAATCCAATAACCAAAGAAGACTTAGCCGAATTAATGGGGGTTAGTGATTGCACAGTTCAAAGCTGGATTAAGAGACAACGCAATCCAAGTAAAACAGCTAAAATTTTGGCCGGGCTACTTCTGAGTCAGTGGAAATCACAGCCAAAAACAGCGTAAATTATGTCCTCTTTTCTTGTGGCCTCATTGCATCAGTGGGGTCATTTTTTGTGACCAGTCAAAAAAAGATACATTGTATCTTGCATTCCCGAAATCGGTCACGCTAACATACAGTTATCTCAACAACAGAGTTGATGGTAATTTTCCCAGAGCAGCATTCAGCAGCAAATAATTATGGTGACAACACAAAAAGTCAAATCAGATACACAGACATTTTCCCCAAAAGAGCCAACGATATCCGATAGTATCTGTATCGGAATCGACAATGGGAACGGACGCATTAAAGCTATATCCAGTAAGAATTTGACTACTAGAGTCAAGTCATTAATCCATTACTTGGAAAAAGAACAAGAAATGGCAGATGGTGGCAATAAGTCCATGTTTATTGAGTATGTATCGGGTCCGAGAACAGAACTTTGGGGTCAACGTTTTGTAGTCGGAAGTCAAGCTTATCAATTTAATCCGACAGGAGTTTTATCAACTTCAGATGACAGAGAAGGTAAAAGTAAATTTGCATTAGAATTAACTCTCGCTGCTGTGGCTCCTAATATCACAATGGACGTAACCAATGTAGCGATCGCTCTATCAGTCCATGACTCAGGAGCATTTGGTGACTTAAAAACCAGAGTAAATGGAGAGCATACAGTCAAATTGAATGGTCAACTTCATAAGATTAATCTTGATTTAAAAGTAGTAAAAACTGAAGGCATAGGAGCTTACGCCAGTCTACTGAAATCTCAAAAATGTACCAGAGAAGCCCAAACAGTGTTACTTGACATCGGCTTTAACACAATAATTGTCTCTGTGTACTCCAGCGGTTCAGGCAAACAAATCATCCCTTTCTCCGACATGGGAGCCAAGTCTCTATATCAACGCATATCTAACAACTTGGAAGTCCGCAAGCAGTTGAAACGAACAGGCGACATTCAACTCATTCAAAGGGCTATAGAACGCGGTGATTTCATTTATGGCAACAACAAAATTAGTCAATTTTCTATTGCTGACGTTTACCTCCTTGAGTTACGCCCCTGGGTAAAAAATTCATTAGTAAGTGTACTAGGCAAAATTGATTCTTATTTAGATAGCGCCGATTTTTTGTTTGCTATAGGTGGCGGCTCTCAGTTACCTAAAATTGGTCAATGGCTGGAGAAAAAAGGCTTTGAAGTTGTTGATGATTCGGAATTTATTAATGCCCGTGGTCTGCTAGCACTTGTTCAAAGGGAGGTTAATAAATGAAGAAAAATTGGTCAAGTCGCAAAGTTGTAATCGCGCCCCGACATATTACCAACCTAGAAAAAATAGCACAAGAAAATCAGTTTGAATCACTCTCAGAAACTATTGATTGGGTATTGACAGACTGGCATCGTTGGATTAATGGATTTAACCAGCTAAATACAACTTCTATTGCTACTCAAAAACCTACTGAAACGACAGCAATAACGAACATAGAGCATGATGATTTTGACCCACTAGAAGGATTATAAATTATGTCAAAAGAACAAGATTATCAGGAACTTTATCAACAGATTCAGTCGGAGATAAAGCAACAAGAATTGATACTAGATTCGCTCTATCAAACCAGAATCAAAATCAAATCTCAACTGTTAGAACAAGTATTAACACAAGGAGGAAATAGTGCTACTCTCTCAAAGTTTTAGGAGTTGGTAAAAATGGGCAAGACAAGTGGTTTAAATTTGCCAATATGACTTTGCCTCAAGCACAGCTAACAGTAGCAAGACAAGGATACGAGCCATTGTTTTGTCGGCAATATCGTCTGTCTCAAGTTCCTTTGAAATACTTTGTAAATAGAGTAAATAAATGAAACAATTTATATCAGCGTCTCTCCTGATAATTATCATTATTTATCCCTTGTTAATGATGAAAATGTTAGGAGGAGAAAAGCCACGAGAAGAGCCAATAACTGCAGGAAAAAATAGGAGAGATTAATAAAAATAACTGTTGATATTAAAACTTTTTTTTTCTGGTTGAAGTTTGCGTAATTCTAGAGAGAGGTAAGCTATAAAGAGTCAAAATCTAATAATATTTCAAATATTATTGAATTAGCCATGAAAGTTAATTACACTTAATTATCAAGAGGATTAGACCAATGAAATCGCACGAACTTACGCGAGAAGATTTAGAATTTCTCAAAAGACATGAACAACGAATGATAGCAGAAAATACTCCTAAATATAGCGAATTAGAGACCCAAAATAAGATTGATAAAGCTTTCTTGATAGGGCTAATTAGTGGAACATTATTCACTTTAGCTATTGTTGGCACTTCTGTTATACTAAGCAACGCAAAAGAAGCCCCACAAAACATGGAGGAAATAATATAATGTTTGGATTTGGTGGAAATAACAGCAACGCCAGAATGCCGAAAATGCCAGGAACAATGCTCCACCCCAGCACAGGAGGCTATGGTTATAGCAATGTGTTTATAGACGATGCGGATAGAATGCTGCTGGACTGGGAATTTAACGGGGCGATACCAACTCAAGAAATGGTGGAAAGAGCTAGAGAAACTGCTGAAAAACGATTAGAAGCTGCTAATTTCAGCGATGAAATGAAAGAGCATTTATCAACCCTAAGCGATAGTAATGCACGAATAATTGGTAATCTGGCTAGCACTAAATCTAAAGTAGCGCAAGGCTCCAAGCGACAGTATGACGCCTGGTCAAGACATTTTGGCAACATGGATACACTCTCCCAAAGATACGACTTATCCAAGTCAAGACGCGACTACAAGCTAACTGATATCCAGGAAACTTATGACCATGCAGTAGCTAACCTGAGAGCCAACTCAGTTCGTCGCCGTCGGCAACGGCAGCAAAAACTTGAAAAGCTTGTAACCAAAGCTGAGAAACCAGTCAATAAAAAGAAGAAACGCAAGAAAGTAACCGCTTAATCCACAAAAAGAGGTGCAGAATTTAACTTGCACCTCTAACAATTCTTTCTTATACCACTTCAATAATACCATGAACTTGAATAAATTAATTTGGTACGGAGCATTGGCCGTATTTTCTGCTAATTTAGCCGTGTTTATTAGCAGTTTAGCAATACAATTTCCAGCGCTACGAATTGCTTATATTTTATTAGCAATAGCTATGGGCTGGTTTGTCAAAAGTCATTTCAGCGAAGGATTTAGGCAGGCTATTGCTGACTCACTAAATCTAGATGAAGGCGAGTTGATTATCATTCTTTTTTGCATATTAACAGGCGCTTTAATAGGAGGTGTCGGAACATGGATAAAAACAATCCTTTGATATATTTATTAGGTGCTACTGGTTGTCTACTGTTAGCACTCCACAGTAAACAAACTAACACAGGAGCAATGGCAGCATCATTAGGAGGTGCAGTGTTAGCTCAAACTGCAATGGCTAAAGCATCAGAAAGGTTTATAGACGATGAAGTGAATGTCATCCTGCGTAATGCAGAGGTAGCCAAGTATGAGTTAATAGCTCAATCAGAACTCGCTGCATTACTGCCACAAAACCAGTACCCAGAACCAGAAATTATTGATGTACAAGCTACTGAAACGCTACCACATCAGTCAAAAAAAGGTAAATACTATAATTTGAAAAACCTACCAAATGAAGGTAATGGGGTGCTAGTAGGAGCAGGCCCTGGATATGGAAAAACTTCAATGGTAGCTGGTTATTTCGTACCCCTTTATACTCAAAAATCCCCGGCTGAAATAATTGTTTTAGATCCAGACTCTAACGTGAATAGATGGGATAAATGGGGATACGAAAGAGCAGTAAATGATTATGATGAAATTCTCAAATGTCTCCAATGGTTTGTCAGTGAAAAGGAACGGAGAAAAAAACTCAAAGATTATGAATTATTTGACCAACATGATTTAATTTTAATTTGGGATGAAATTAATGATTGTCGTCGTAATTGGACTAAAAAAGAACAGGATGAAGCAGCTAGATGTTTAGGTATTTTACTCAACTCAAGAAAATATAAAATAACTGTATTTGCCATGATGCAAGATGCCAATGTAGAAGCGATTGGAATTAGCAAAAAGTGTAAAGACCAAGCCGTAATTATACTATCAGGAAAAGCTAGTTTAGATGAAGCTAAGACTAATGGAGTTAAGACGTCATATAGTCGGTATATTGAGCTAGATAAGACTGGTTATCCTTGTGTAGTAACTGGTGCTTTATCTTTTCAATTAGCTATACACCCTACACACGGACATTACCCCGAATATGAGAGGACTGGAAAACCACCAGCTAACGTAATGAAGCCGATTTTATCAGATAAACAAATTATTCCTTTTGCTAGAGTTTCTGTTAATAACTCAGAGCAAAAAGAGACTGATAATGGAAATAATATAATCCAGACAGAAACAGGCAGATTCGACCTAAATAAAGAGGATGAGGTTGAAGGTTCGGATAGTGAGGGTGAGGGTTCAGACGAACCTGCTCAGAACCCAGATGCACTAAAGCTAGAAGATATACTCAGTAAAGGATATAGCGACCTAGAACCTTCAGCACTAATCCCCGACGGATGGTCGCCAGCAGACCCTTTAGCGCCGGAATTACCTGCTAAGGTTCGAGGGGTTCTCAGAGATTTAATTAGCATTAAATGCACAAAAAAAGAAACTATAGAATTGGTTTTCAATGCCAAAAAAGGCGGAGGAAATAAATACGTAAAAGCTAGTGAGTGGTACGACAAAATCAAAGCACAAATCAACTACAGGAGTGAACAAAATGACCATTAATTTAACCAAAACAAATTTACTTAATATAAAGAAATTTGTTGAGCTATTAAAACCTCTTAGTATTGGTTGTGGAGTCTTGGCGATCGCCTCCTTAGCTCTGTATCCATTAATCCCTAACAAATCACCTGAAAAAGTGGAGGATAAAGTAGAGGAAAAATCTACAACCTTACCACCAGCACCTTACACAATTATTATGGGAGATAATAAGGATGAAGTAACGATTAAATTTCACAACCAAGCTTCATTATTACAGCTCAAAAATATCAACAATTCAGAGTACAATTGTTTGCTGAATGGAGGTGGAGTAAATTGTGTACTGGCGACTGCTTATCAACCTCAAACTCAACCAATAGAAGATACATCAAAATCTACCCCTCAACCATTAGTTAAACGTCAAACTTTCAAAATTCCAAGTATTGAAATTAGCTCAGATATGAGTGATGCTTTGATAGTTGCTTTTTTTGTAGCTTTAGGTTTGTATGTAATTAATAAATTCAAGAGGAAGTAATCCTAAGATGGGATGGATAATATTATAGTTGGAGTAGTTGTAACTTTGGCTTTATTGCTAATAAATAAATTCCGAAAATAACTGGCACTACTTAATTCTAATTAATCCCTAGAAGCTGAAAAACTTCTAGGGGATTTTTTGCTATTTAATATTAATTTTCTGTTCAACACGAGCAGTTAATATTGGCCATATTTGACTAAAATATTGTACTATGTACACTTACAACAACACACTATACACTGCACATTGTACACCAGGAGAGTGAACAGATGAATGTCCAAGATTTGCTGAAAAGATATGGCCTCAATTCTAGAACTTCTCTATATAAAAGGCTAAGATATTTAGAGTTGGAATTACCTAAAGATAAGGATGATAAAAGTTTTGCTACACCAGACCAACTGAAGTTATTAGACCAATTACATGACCATATTAAAAAGGGGGGTAATATGGCCACATTCGCTAAACCATCTCAAGTAGATGTAGTATCCATAGACAGTGTACATAAAAGTGTACAGGGTGTACAGCCGGAAAATGTCCCAAATGGCCTTCAAAGTGTACACGAAAGTGTACAGCCTCCTAGTTCAGAGATGCTTTTGGAAAGTTTGGTAGGGGCTGTAATTAAAAATATGAATCCTCCAAAAAATCCTCTACAAAAGCATCTTGATTTGATTAAATGTGAGGAGAAAAAAATCCTTTTAACTACTAAAGAAGTAGAGGAGATTGTAGGTCGCAAACCTAGAAAAATCAAAGGTGAAAACTATGGAATTATTGGGGGATGGAAGTTTGTAGCCAAAGGGCGATCGGGAAATCAGACGCTTTGGCAAGTTGAACAGTTGAAATTTTGAAGCACTTTTTCAGACCCAATTCGTCACACAGAGCGGAGTTTACGGAGTTCTGTGTCGAATTGGGTGCGGTAGCGAACTGAAAAAGTGCCGGGGTGGTGGGCGGGCATTGGCAGTAAATAAATGCCGACTTCGGCACGAGTTGCTATGGCATGACCAGGATGTATATAAACACATATTCAAAAAATGGTCAAATAAACTCAAAGTAATTTCTATTGACGAATGCCAAGATACAGATTTATTGCAGATAGGATTCATCAAGTTACTACACAGTCAATCGTCAAACTTTATAATAGCAGTAGGAGATAGATTTCAGGCTATATATTCATTCCGTGGGGCAATGACTAACGGAATTGATATAATAGCCAAAAAATTCCACTGTGACAAAATGCCATTAACTACCAACTGGAGATGTGGCAAAAAGCACCTAAAATTAGTTAGAGATATTTACCCGCATATTAATATTAAACCATCAACTACAGCTCCAGATGGAGAAATTAGAATTATTAAAGAGAATCACTTTTTAGACATATTTGATGAAAGCGATCGCTCCTTATCTTTCTTTGGCATTTGCCGTAAGAATGCACCTTTATTAATTTTTGCTATTAGACTTTTAACTGCTGGATATCCGGCGCGGATTAAAGATAGAAATTTAGGGACAAAATTACTCAATAAAGTTAAGGAAGTTACGCGGGGTAAATATGATGTTGATAGTTTTTTGATTTCTGTAGAGGAATGGTTTGGTTTTCAAGCTAACTCTATTAATAAATTACCAGAAAAAGTACAAGAACAAAAACTAATAGAACTAAGAGATTATAGAGATTGTTTAGTAGCTTTATTTGCTAAGTTTCAA
>JBCCYD010000049.1:0-22000 GCA_039190385.1 Cyanobacteria bacterium P01_F01_bin.143
AATCTATCCGAAAACCGCGTGTTCGACTGATCATTGCTCCGTTCCCTGACCGACAAAAGAATCAAGAGGATTTCTTCTTTTCGCCAAATTCTCAAATCCCCTTGACAACTGCTATTTCAGCTTAAGTTGTCACCAATGGGTGGAACTAGTATCAATACTAGTAATTGTGAGCGTATCTCCTTCGGCATCAGTATCATTAAAGAGCACACTGCTGGTGTTGACGGAAGTATCTTCATCGGTGTTGAAATCTCTGCCAAACACCACATAACTCTCTCCAGCATTACTATTGGCTCCAGATGCTCCAATAATCAAGTCAGTGGTTCCATCACCATTGACATCGACCGCGCTACTTACCGAAACACCTGAATAATCATTGGCAGCAATACCGTTGAGGACAAACCCATTGCTGCCATCGAGGGCTGATAATTCTATTGCCGAGCTAGGATTACTACTGCCGAATACCACATAACTCTCTCCGGCATTACTATTAGCTCCCCTTGCCCCAATAATCAAATCTGCTAATCCATCCCCGTTAAGATCTCCGGCACTACTTACCGAATTACCTGAAAAATCATTGGCAGCAATGCCGTTGAGGACAAATCCATTGCTGCCATCGAGAGCGGATAATTCTATTGCTGAGCTAGGATTGCTGCTACCGAATACCACATAGCTCTCTCCCGTATTACTATTGGCTCTATCTGCCCCAATAATTAGGTCTGCTAGTCCATCCCCGTTAAGATCTCCGGCGCTACTTACGGTCGTGCCTGAACGATCATTGGCATCAATACCGTTGAGGACAAAGCCATTGCTGCCATCGAGGGCGGATAATTCTATTGCTGAGCTGGGATTGCTGCTGCCAAACACCACATAGCTCTCTCCTGCACCACTATTGGCTCTATCTGCACCAATAATCAGGTCTGCTAGCCCATCCCCGTTAAGATCTCCGGCGCTACTTACGGTCGTGCCTGAATAATCACCCGCAGCAATACCGTTGAGGACAAAACCATTGCTGCCATCGAGGGCAGATAAATCAATTGATGAGCTGGGATTGCTGCTACCGAATACCACATAGCTCTGTCCCGCATAACTATTAGCTCCATATGCCCCAATAATCAGGTCTGCTAGTCCATCACCGTTAAGATCCCCGGCGCTGCTTACCGATCTACCTGAACGATCACCCGCAGCAATGCCATTGAGGATAAACCCATTGCTGCCATCGAGGGCGGATAATTCTATTGCCGAACTGGGATTGCCGCTGCCAAACACCACATAGCTCTCTCCCGTATAACCATTGGCCCTAAATGCCCCAATAATTAGGTCTGCTAGTCCATCCCCGTTAAGATCTCCGGCATTACTTACCGAAATGCCTGATTGATCATTGGCAGCAATGCCGTTGAGGACAAATCCATTGCTGCCATCGAGGGCAGATAATTCTATTGCCGAGCTAGGATTGCTGCTGCCGAATACCACATAGCTCTCTCCGGCATAACTATTAGCTTTATTTGCCCCGATAATCAGGTCTGCTAGTCCATCTCCATTGACATCGACCGCGCTACTTACCGAGAATCCTGATTGATCACCCGCAGCAATTCCGTTGAGCACAAACCCATTGCTGCCATTGAGGGCGGAAAGTTCAATCTCTGCTGGATAAATTGTCGGGTCATCATTGGCAATAGGAAAATCTTCGACCCCAGTGATGGTAATAGTTACGGTAGCTGTATCAGTTTCACCACCGGCAGTTACTGTATAGTCAAAAGTATCGGTAGCGGTTTCTCCAGGTTTGAGAAAGTCAAATTGCCCATTGGGGTCATAGTTAAAGGTGCCATCACCGTTATTGGTAACTATTCCCATGGTTCCTGTGGTATCAATAGCAGTAACAGAGAGAGTATCCCCATCAGCATCGGTATCGTTGAAAAGCACACTGCTGGTGGTAAATGGGGTATCTTCATCGGTGTTGAAATCTCTGCCAAACACGACATAGCTCTCTCCAGAAAAATTGCCATTGGGTTCAGCTCTATATGCTCCAATAATAAGATCATCAGTGCCATCGCCATTGATATCCCCGGCATTACTTACTGAATTGCCTAAACGATCATCTTCATCAATACCATTGAGAACAAATCCATTGCTGCCATCAAGGCTCGAAAGTTCAATGGTCCCAGAACTACCGACATCAGTACCTCCAAACACTACATAGCTTTCTCCTTCATTATCACTTACTGGGTCTGCTAATAATGCCCCAATAATTAGGTCATCAGTGCCATCTCCATTTATGTCTCCAGCGTTACTTACCGAATTGCCTGAAAGATCGCTATCATCAATCCCATTGAGGATAAAACCATTGCTGCCATCGAGTGCAGAAAGTTCTATAATCCCAGAACTTCCGACATCACTGCCACCAAACACCACATAGCTTTCTCCTTCGTCAATGACGAAAGGTGCCCCAATAATCAGGTCATCAGTGCCATCTCCATTTATGTCTCCAGCGTTACTTACCGAACGACCTGAATTTTCACCACCAATAAGACCAATACCATTGAGAACAAACCCATTGCTGCCATCGAGTACTGAGAGTTCAATCGTTCCGGAACTACCGACATCACTGCCGCCAAATACTACATAGCTCTCTCCTGATTGACTGCCATTAGGGTCAGCTCTATATGCTCCAATAATAAGATCATCAGTGCCATCCCCATTGATATCCCCTGCATTACTTACCGAATGACCTGAATAATCGTCAACATCAATCCCATTGAGGACAAATCCATTACTACCATCAAGAGCTGAAAGTTCTATGGTTCCCGAACTACCGACATCACTGCCACCAAACACTACATAGCTTTGTCCTTCATCATCACTATTCGGGTCAGCTCTAAATGCCCCGATAATCAGATCAGCGATGCCATCCCCATTGACATCTCCGGCATTACTTACCGAACGGCCCAAACCATCGCCAGCATCAATACCATTGAGGACAAATCCATTGCTACCATCAAGAGCTGAAAGTTCTATGGTTCCCGAACTGCCGACATCACTGTCACCAAACACCACATAGCTCTCTCCGGCGGCAATATTGTTAAAACCTCCATATGCCCCAATAATAAGATCATCAGTGCCATCTCCATTTATGTCTCCAGCGTTACTTACCGAATTGCCTGAAAAATCGCTATCATCAATACCATTGAGGACAAAGCCATTACTACCATCGAGGCTTGATAGCTCGATCGCTGGTGGATAGGGTATGGGGTCATCATTGGCAACGGGAGCAACTAAAATCCCAGAGTAACCTCGTTGGGTTGCTTGGTTAAATATTATTTCTGTATTGTCGGGTTCTGAGTTATTACCAACAGCAATATCGAGTTGCCAATTGCCTCCTAGCTCGGCGTTTCCTACTTTGGTACTGGATGCTTGGATCTGAGCTTGAGTTATTTGTTGTAGTTTGTTGAGGAATTTCTGGCCGTTTTCTCCTTGGGCAACATTGCAACCGTAGATTAGGAGCAGAGGAGCAGAGGAGCAGAGGAGCGGAGGAGCGGGGGAGGCAGCCCTAAAGGATACACCTTCGGATAAGGGAGCGGAGGAAGAAAACCAATTTTCTATTTTTGCGGCGTATAAAGGTAAAGTATCGAGGTTTAGTTTGCTATTGCCTAAATGAATACAACCAGGTGAACCATGACTAACCAGATGAAGCGAATAAAGATTAGGATAGGCTCGTAAAATCTCGCTAATCTGAATAATGCCGTCTCGTTGAGCATCAAGGATTTTAACTTCTGCCCCTGGGATAACTCCTGCGGCTAGTTGCTGGGGATTAGTAACATTGGGGTCAATAATTACTAAAGTTGTAACAAGCGCTAAGTTGTCGATTTGAGGAGATTCGGCAAGAGTAATCATAGATTGTTTCAGAACTTGACCTTATTTAAAGCAATTCAGTGCAGTTAATTAGTCAAAAATAGGCTAACTATTAAGAAAATCGGTACAAGCCTATTTTTGAATTTCAAAATCGTCAAGACAAGAATCAATTATCAGTTAGTGGTTAATGCTTATTTCTCACAGATTTTGGCAAAGTGTAAATTGATTAAATATAGTGCTAAAAATCTTGGAATAAAAAATCTCGTTTCTTGAACGATTCGCAGATAAATCAGAGAATGTAAAAAATGCCTACTGTTTTAAGAATTGGTCCTTACCGTTTTTATTTTTATAGTCATGAACCCAATGAACCGCATCATATTCATATAGATAGAGATATTCTTTCCGCAAAGTTTTGGTTAGAGCCTGTTGCATTAGCTAAAAACATCAGATTTCGACCTAAAGAGCTCAGAAAGTTAGAATCTTTAGTAAACGAACATCAAAAACAACTCCTGGAGTCCTGGTATGGGTATTTTGGCAATAAGAGCTGATGAGCGCGCTCAGCATGTTTATTTTACAGAAGATACAATTAGCGTCGATCTGATGGATGGTAGAACTATTACTGTTCCTTTGGTGTGGTATCCCAGATTATTAGCCGCTACTCCAGAACAAAGAGAAAAATGGCAAGTTTGTGGTGGTGGATACGGCATTCACTGGGAAGAAATCGACGAAGACTTAAGCACTGAAGGCTTACTAAGAGGCGCACCAGCACCCCAGGGTCAATTTCAAAAGAAGTGACAAATTTGAAAGACTTTAAAATTTTCAGAGAAAGGAAACTAGTGCCGCTGGGCGGAAGTCAAAAGTCAAAAGTCAAAAGTCAAAAGTGTTTTAGAGTAAAGGTTTCAAGCTTTTCTAATAGTTGTTGTATTTGCGCCCACGTCCACTAGAACTTAGGAAAATTATCACTCCAAAATATACGATCATCATAAGAAGATGCTTTTGACCTGAAGAGAACATTCTTCGTTGCTTGATTGCCATACAATTTTCTTTGACCGAGAACAAATAAAGGTTTTCCTATCGGTTCAGGTAAATTACTGCTTAAAGGATCTTCGGCATTTTTGGGCTGACGTAAAAAATCGGTGACAAAAACCACAGGGCGATCGCTATTCCAGTAAGTTTGTAATTGTTGTTTGGTAATCAGATAACTAGGCTTGGCTCCGGGGAATTGTGGTGGCAGCCGATTCTTACCGCCATCTTCTAAAACTAAAATATTACGATAAACTACATTATTTTTTCCTGGTAACCATCCCCTTGGTAATTGAGCTATTTCGCCAACAAATACTTCGTTTTTAGTATAATTTTGATTCTGATTGAGATAGTAACTAATTCCTGCTGCCGCCCCAATTTCTCGTGAACCTTCAAAAATCCAAAGAGTGTCTATTCTTAGGTGTTTTTCGGCAATTTGCACAAGGCTTTTACTAGAGCGAATATCTTGATGGACATTTAAACCAATAGTAATTGCCAGATAAGTAATCATAAAACCAATTACTAAAGGATATAGCGCTAATTGATAATTTCTGCGTAGAATTTCAATTCCTGAGACTAAGTAACCTAACGAGAGAATAATTGCCACCACTAGAGCAAGACTTATGAAAGAACCTCTAGAATCAAATATTAGTAAAAATTTGTTGAAATCCGCGATTAAAATAATAACTAAACTAAAGATAATGCCGATTAAGATAAATATTACGCCATAGATGAGATGATTTTTGCTGGGAGGATATTTGAGATTATGTAATTTTTTGGTGATTCCTGATAAGTTTTGCCAGGTATTTTGACGATCGCTCGCTGTCCCACATTGACTATAAAATCCCGCACATAATATTACATAGGGCGGAATGGCAGGGATACTGTAATAGATGAGTCGAGAAGACAGGGGCAGAAAAGTGATTATAGGCAATAAAAACGCGATCGCTAGTAACGCGATCGCATCAGTATCATTCTTAACAGATTTAAATTTGTGATAACTAGTTCTTGATTGCCATTGTTGCCAAGTAAACTTGAGAGTCCCAGGAAAAAATAGGCTCCAAGGAAAACACCAAACTGCGGTAATGCCCAAATAAGCGATCGCACTAATTTTAGAAACTTCATAGTCAGCGGGAATGCGTAGATCAAAAATTCGATTGAAATGTTCATTGACAATAAAATAATGCCAAAATCCCGGATTGCTTTGTTCGATCGCGATCGCCCAAGGGAGAATTAAGGCCAAAATTAATAAAATCCCCCAAGGTAATTTAGTTTGCCAAACTAGGGAATTTTTACGATGGATCATTACTAAAGCAAAATAACCACAGCCAATAAAGCAAATCCCCATAAAGCCTTTAGCAAAAAAAGCAAGAGCTACAGAGCTATAAAAACACAAAAAATAAATCCAAGACTGGGGCTTATTAATCAATTTCCAGAGAAAATAATTACTTGAGATGAGAACGGTTGCCAGTAAAACATCGATTAAAATTTGATGGGTAAAAATAAACCAACCCAAAGAGACAGATAACATCATCAGGGCAATTCTGCCTGCGGCCTGTCCCCATAAATCACGACTCCATTGCCAAACAACAACGATTCCCAGCCAACCAGCAACTGCGATCGGTAATCTGGCAGCAAATTCGGTATTGCCCAAGATCTTTGTCGCGATCGCGATTAGCCAATATAACAGAGGTGGTTTATTGAGATAGGGAGCCCCATTGAGATGGGGAGTAATCCAGTCCCCTCGTAATAACACCTCTCTCGCAACCATCGCAAAATGACTTTCATGGGGTTCGTATAAGCCATAATGACCAATACCAAAAGTAATGAATGCTAAGGCAAAGATGAGGATTAATAAGTCAATACAGATGTCTATTCTCTTACTAGCTGGCATTAAAAAATATTTTCTCGATTTTTTTGCTTCTTTAATATGGAGCTTTAATTGGTTCAAAACTCATATTATGAAAATCTTTGAGTTCCTTTTCCTCTATCAAACCAGTTTCACCCAGTTGAGCAGAATAGAGCTTGCCCTTTGATACCCAATATAGAAAAGTGTCATCTATTTCTGCCCATTCCCAATCAGGAAGATGAATATTTTTGTTCAATTGAGAATTTATCAATTCATGCTGATCATAATAGCAACCTTTGCCTGGGAGATTATTTACTTCTTCTCGACAATATTTTCTGAGGCTCCATCCGTTGGGCAATTTTTTTTCGAATATAGCTAAAGATCTCCATTGCCCAGCAGTTTCTATCTCAGTCAGTTGCCAGCCATCTCTTTGCAAACGCACATAATATACTCCAGGGCATTCGCCACCATAGCCTTCATGCCAGGGATATTCAAAAGACCTGGTTAGTTCCTTTGTATCTTCTTTGATTTCATCTCCACAGCCACTATTTAACCAATATTTATTTTTCCCGATGAATAAACCCCCGCCATTCCAACAATCTCCCTTCGCGCGAAGATGAATTGCTTTAAGATATGGATAACGAGAAATAGCAGTCCAAGAACCTTTTATTTCTGATTGCCATTTACCATTCATCGCAAAGTAAATAATGTATTTCCCATCGGGTGAGATATCACTTCTGCGTTCATATATTCTGCCATGTAGCCACTGACCTAGAGTGAAGATGTTGGTTTGGCGATCCCAACCAATGCTGCAAACATATTTAGAGGGTCCTCTTCTAAAGATAATGGCTTTATTGCTTTTCCTGGCAAATATTATATGTAACCTTGGGGGAAATTTTGGCACCTGTAATAAATTATCTATTAAGCATACATATTTTAACATTTAAATACAAAAAATAATAGGTATTTACACTGAGGTTGATTCTTGATAAATACATTAAATTGATATTCAAAAATCCCTAGCTTGATATTAGAGCTAAGTTACTATTTGCTCTTTGTTTTTTATGTTTAATTCGTATTAATAATTGAGTATTTTTATTTGACCAATTTTAGAACAGGAATTTCATGAACAATCCCATGGTTAAATCTGATTTTGTTAATCTTCCCGTACAGGAAACAGGTTTTTCCTTGTCTGATTTCAAGCAGATCTTATATCGTAAATGGAAGCCCGCATTAGCTGTGGGAATTATTGCTTTTGGAGCCGTCTTAATACCCAAATTATTGTCTACTCCTCAATATCGTTCCGATGCCAAAATTCTGTTGAAAAGTCCGCAAAATCAACAAAGTGCAGAAGTCGAACTCAACGCACTTAATTCTAGAACTAGATATTATAATTTAAAAGATTTATCTACAGATATTTTAGTTTTAAAGAGTTATTCTTTAATTAATAAAGCAATAGAAAAATATCCCGACACGTTTGAAGGTTTATCTGCTGCTCAGGTTAGAGCAAATCTCAATATATTTCCCGCTTTAATCAGTGATATTCCCACAGATGTTTTAAATATATCCTTCGTCGACTCGGCACCAGAAGTTGCCCAAGGAGTTTTAGAGGCTTTAAGCGAAGTTTATGTCGAATATAGTTTAGAGCGGGAGAAATCCCAGGCAATTAATGGAATCCAATTTATCGAGGAACAATTGCCAACTGCTGAGGAAGAATTGGATAAAGCAGCCTTTGCAATTCGCAGTTTTCGACAGAAAAATAATTTAGTTAATCCCGATGAATATGTCAGTCGCGTAGCTGATTTTCGACAATCTTTGGAGGAAGAATCAAGGCGAGTAGAAATTGCTCTTGATGTTTCTCAAACTAAATATCAAACGATATCTAATCAATTGATTGAGCTAGGACAAGATCCCGAAACTATTGTCGCGACTTCTATCCTGGGTCAAGATGGCGTTTACCAGTCTTTGGCTAGTCAACTGAAAGACTTGGAAACGCAATATACTTTGGGAAGCGTGCAATTTAACGATAATTATCCCCCGCTACAAGAGCTTAAGTTACAAAGAGAGGAATTGCGAAATTTACTTCAGGAAAGATCAAGTCAAATTTTAGGTAATAGCATCTCGCCAGCGGTTCTGGATAAAGTCTTAGTTTCCTATACTCAGACAAGTATTGTCCCTGGGGGAGATGGGGGAAGTCAGGTCTCTACTTTTGGTTCTACTCTCCAACAACTGGCTAATCAATTATTAGTAACGCAAACCGAATATAGCAGTCTGCAAAGTCAATTGGCCCAAATTGTTAAGGCAAAAACCGCGATCGAAGCTGATTTTCAAAGACTTCCTCAATTACAAGAGGTTTATACTCGGTTACAACGAGATGTAACAATCAAATCACAAGCAGTAGATTATCTCTTGCAAAGAAAACAAGAATTGCAAATCGCCGCAGCAGAAGAGATTACTCCTTGGCAAATTTTGGATAAACCCTATCTTCCTGCTCAACCAATATCGCCTAATATACAACGGGCTTTAATTTCTTCCTTAGTTGCGGCTGGTTTTTGGGCCTTGGCGATCGCGTTTATACTCCATCAATTGGATAATAGAATTAAACTGGTAGAAGAAGTCAAACAAATTACTCGCTTACCACTCTTGGGTGCAGTACCGCAAGTTTTCGATCCATCTATCATTATTGAAGACAATACAGTTAAAGAGTCCTATAGCTATAGATATTCTTCGTTTACCGAATCTTTACGAGCGATCGCGATGAATATCAGCTATACCGTAGTTGATACTAGAAAAATCAAGTCCTTAGTTACAACTTCTTCGACTTCTTCTGAAGGGAAAACAACTGTTACCTATAATTTGGCTCTAGCACTTACGGAGTTGGGGGCACGAGTTTTGGTAGTTGATGCCGATTTACGTAAACCTAAAATTCATAAAATGGCTAAAATCGCCAATGAAAGAGGTTTGAGTGAAGTCATTACTGATAATGAGCATTCTTGGACTGAGGTTATTCAACCAATTACCGATAATTTAGATGTTCTGACCTCTGGAGCAAATGTTGCTAATCCGATCGCCCTGTTGCGATCGCAAATCATGAGTCAGTTACTCAGAGAATGGGAAGTAGCCTATGACTATGTGCTAATCGATACCCCACCTATTGGCGCAATGGCAGATGCTCAAAGTCTAGTACATCAAGTTGATGGCGTTATGATGATAACTGGTATTAATAAAGTAACTCAAAAAGCGATAGTCAATACATTAGAAGTCCTTCAAGGTAGCAATTGCAACTTAATGGGATTCATCGCCAATATGGTAGAAAAAGATTTAGATTACTATTCCTATTCTTACTACTCTCACTATTACAACCAAAGCTCCAATGGTAATGGAAATGGCCATAACGGCAATGGTAATGGCCATAAAGAAGTCGGATCACTTAACGGAATTATGCAACAATTTCGCCGTCGCTAATTTTTGTTAACAATAAACCAAAGCGATCGCGTCTTTATTCTTTTCGCGATCGCTTTTTCAATACTTTTGTGCAGAACTACTAGTCGTGGGCATAAATAAGCTAACTATTGGGAATAGTCCAAAAGCCTAGAAATCAAGACTCATTACTTATTACTTATTACTCATTACTTCCGCGTAGCGGCACTAGCGCCCAAATCCAGGAATTTTTAACTTCTGAGTTACTTTTTCTGCTACATCAGAATAGCTTAATTCTCCACAAAGAATTTTACCCATCATTTGACCAGCAGCAGGTCTTTTGACTCCCAATTTGTAAGCAATTTTGGGAAATTTAAAGAACATACCTGCTACAGTTTGCGCTTTCGCAAGATTGGAACCCCATTCTGCTTTTACAACCTCACTATAGTTACTCAAAGCCGCATTATCTCCATCTAATGCGGCTGCGATCGCGGCTGCTGCTTTCATTCCTGTAAAAATAGCAGGCCGAATTCCTTCGCCAATCAAGGGATCAACAATTCCTCCTGCTTCCCCAGTTACTAAAGCACGATTTGTATGGAGGGGATAATCTTCCTGCCATAAATTTAAAGTCGATTCTGTATACTGACTATTTGCCAGATCAACATCGAATTTTCCAGCAAATTTAGTTAATTGTTTTTTGATTTCTTGGGTTTTACCTTTGGGATCTCGGACAAATGCCGCACTCATAGAATAACCATCTTGTTTAGGGAAACTCCACATGAAACCATTTTTGAGGGAGCCAAAGTCAAAATAGGCTAAATTCTGATTTTGTTCTGTGACCTCTGTAGTCACCTCCAAGCTAGCGGCAATTACTTTTTGTGGGGATTCAAAACCTAACCAGCTTGCAGTAGGCCCATTTGCGCCATCAGCCGCAATTAAATAGGATGAGGCAAAATCGCCATTGCGGGTTTTGACTTGCCATTGTTCATCTTGGAGCTTGATTCCTGTAACTTCGGTGCTGTCTTTAAATTCTGCTCCTGTGGCGATCGCTTTTTGGAGCAAAAAATTATCAAATTCATCTCGTCTTACCATCCACATCGGGGATACATCTTGTAGCGTAATTTCCACCGGATCACCAAATTTCCAGGTATATTTCACATTGGAAACAGTGGTTTTGATCACGGGCGTGAAATCAAAATCGAACCATTCTGCGATCGCTGGCGAAACCCCACCACCACAAGGCTTATAACGGGGAAAACTTTCTTTCTCAATCACCAAAACAGAACGCCCTTGTTTCGCCAAATGATAAGCAGCAGTTGCTCCTGCTGGCCCAGCACCTATAATAATACAATCGTACATAAATTTTTAGTTTAATATTTCTCAACCGCCATTCTAGCTAAATTATTTTTTCGTACAAAAACAGATAAATATTAAAACAGCGATCTCTAATGATTTTCTTGAAACCATTCTACCGCCTTTTGTAAAGCTGGTTTAATCGGTGATTGAGGTAAACCTAATTCTCTAACAGCCTTAGTCGAATCGTAATACATTTTTTGGCGTGCCATTTTGACTCCATCGAGGGAAACAGAAGGTTTTTTGCCGATCGCGCCCAAAATACATTCATCGATCCAAGCACAAGCATAGGGAATAAAATGGGGAATTAATTGCTGTGGTGCAGTTAAATTAGTAATTTCTGCTAGATTATCGAGTATTGCTTTGAGAGTTAGATTTTGATGACCCAAAATATAGCGATCGCCGCTCTGCCCTTTTTCCAATGCCAGCAGATGTCCCCAGGCCACATCCTCAACATCAATCCAATTCAAACCCGTATCTACATAAAAAGGCATTTTACCTTGCAGAAAACGTAAAATTATTTCCCCTGTTGGCGTCGGCTTAATATCCCAAGAACCGATAGGCGTACTAGGATTGACAATCACAATATCCTGACCCGAATGATAGGCTTTAAGGGCTTCTTGTTCGGCGAAATATTTAGACTTTTTGTAGTGACCGACTAATTTATTGACAGGACTTTGATGGGTTTCATCAACCGTAATACCTGCATTGCCCACTCCGATCGCGGCAACGGAACTAGTATAGACCGTCCTTTCTATGCCAGCTCGCTGAGCTGCGGCTAATATATTGCGAGTTCCCAAAACATTATTGAGGTAAATAGATTCTTGATCTGCTTGCCATAGAGAATAATGAGCCGCAACATGAAACAATGCTTGACAGCCATGCATTTTCTGTTCTAAATCTCCATCATTGAGATCGCCCATAATGATTTCTACATCTAGCAATTCAAGATTATCCAGCTTACTAGTAGGACGTACTAGCACTTTTATTGTATAACCCTGTTTTAGGAGCAATCTAACTAGGTTCGCTCCAATAAAACCAGTACCACCCGTCAAAAATACACGCATTACCAATTTGTAAAGGTTATTAACATTCAAAATGATAAATTATAAACGACGAAGTCTGGTTGGTGTGATCCAGAAGGATAGATCAATGAGGCTAATGATTTTGTCGAAATGAAAATTATGCTAGCTTTTCAGCGAGCCATGTTTTAATCACAGATTGTCTGGTAACTCCTAGGCGTTGGGCTTCTTTGTCTAGACCTTTAACTATCCACAAAGGTAACTCAATACTTATAGGTTTTTGTTCAGCATTAGGTGGTCGTAGGGAATCGAAGTCTATATACTCAGAGATATCTTCTCCGTCATCAAATTTTTTATCAAATTCTTCTGCTCTAATTACCTTGTTGGACATAATATTTTCTCTATATCTAGAGTTATCTATAAGTTCAAAAATATAGCGAATTAGTTAAATCATAGATTAAAGTATTGGTAATCAACTGCCAAATTTCCTCATCATTCTCTCAATTATTCAAGCGGACTTAATGTAATCTATGCTTGCTACCACATCATCCCAAATCTCTGTAGCCACGACAGATCATTTACTATTGGTCTTTGCCGAATTCTTGGATATTGATGTTAGTGCCGGGGACGCGGCATCCGATACCTTAAAAACCTATCGTCGCCAACTACAACAGTTTCTCCTCTGGTGCGATCGCGCTCAACTCGACCCTGGGGCAGTCAACAAAGATGATATCAAACGTTATCGTCGTTGGATGATTAGTCACAAAAAATATAAACCTTCAACCATTTCCTTAAAACTAGCCGTCGTCAGACGTTTCTACCAAGCAGCCTTAGAAAAAGGACTAATTTCTTTCAATCCCGCCGCAGGAGTTAAACCTCCCAGAGAAAAAAGAGACCCCGCAGAAAAAATTACTTTCCTCGAACAAGACGAAGTAGAAATTTTATTACAAACCATTCCCCATGATGGCACCATCAAAACAGCACGCGATCGCGCCATCATAGCTATCATGGCCTTGGAAGGCACTCGAACCATTGAGTTGCATCGGGCAAATATTGCTGATTTAGTCAGACAGGGTAATAACCTCGGCATCAGAGTCGAAGGAAAACGTAGCATTCGGGTTGTGCCCCTCACTCCAGACATTGCCAAGATTTTAGTCACCTATCTCAAGATTCGCGAACAGAATGGTGATGCTTTAAAACCGAAAAAACCATTATTTGTTGCTGTGGCCCATCGTTCTGCGGGCAAAAGAATTTCGCGTCGAGGAATTAGAGTGATTGTTGATCGCTATCTCAAGCAAGCCAATCTCAAACATAATCCCGGCCGAACCATCTCTGCCCATAGCCTACGACATACGGCGGGAACCTTAGCCCTCAGAAACGGTGCCGAATTACGTCAAGTTCAGGATTTATTAGGACATAGTGATCCTAGAACCACTTGCATTTATGCTCACGTCGGCGATCGCTGGGAAAACAATCCCGCCCTCAATCTAGACATAGATTTTTAATTGTTCCTGTCCGCGATCGCACAAATCCTGATACTACGCGATCACAGATCTATCGGCTAATTAGAGTAACGAAACTCAAGATCGTCTAGTTAATCACTATCAATATTACAAAGTTATGTATAAGACTTAAACGATCTTGAGACTTTTGGCCAAGATTTAACCCCTTTAACAGGCAACCCATTAGACCAAGAACCCATCGCAAAAGATAAATCTTCCACAGAACTTCCCGTTAAAACCTGATCCAAAGCATCCCAAACAAAACGCCATCGCATATTATCCTGTTTCCCCGCACCGCCGATCACTGACTGAAGATCTTGCGGCACATCAACCAATAATTTATTGGTCACCGATTGATTATGATACGCGATTAAAGCCAACTGCGCATCCCAACGATAAAGATTGAAATAATAATCACTTTGGGAAATATAGATTTTCTTTTGCGAAGCTGCAATATCAGACCAGAGTTTTTTCCAGGTAACGGGTTTGACAAACAAATCACTATTGCCAATCAGAATCGCGATCGCAGTATCAGCTAAACCCGCTCCAGTTTCTTCAATATTTACAGGATGTTTGAGAAAAGGTAACTCTCCAGAAGGAATAATATCTCGGATACATTTCGGTAACTCAGCAGTACTGGGTAAAGGATCAGCTGCAACAATAGCTTTGATTTTCTTTGTCTTAACGTAAAAAGGCCAACTTAAAGCAAACAAAGCACCAACAGAATGACCAAAGATAAAAATATCCAAGTTATCGCGATCGCGTAACACTTGTTGCAAAGCCTTATCCACACTCTCATTAGCCGTAAGAACCATCTCCTTGCCCGCAGTTTCAAAACTTTTTAAGGCTGCTTCGAGCAATTTAATAGGATTATTATAGCCTGGGACTTGGGGTATTTGAGTATCTGGATAGTCATCTTTTTGATAGTCAGCAAAGAAAACATAATATCCTTGTTTCGCAAGATGCTGCATATGAGCATCGTAATAAAAAGGATTACCAAAAGCAAAACCGTGTAAATAAATGATTACCTGGGGTATTTCAGGAATCTCCCGTTGCGGAATATAAGCCATGACATAATTGCCTTGTTCATGAAAACCCCAAGCCTGAGTCTTGTAATCATATACTTCATTAGGATAATCAGGTTTATTAGGTGGATCGGGAAATAAACCCAGGCTATAGGGTTTAACTGCTTGAATGAAATTGTGATATTTAGACATTTTGGTTATTCTTCCATTCTATTTCGATCAATAATTTGAGCGTTGATTTAAATTTTGATTGAGTTGCTCGATATTAAGCATCACAATGGCTTTTGCTGCCTCTCTAATTTCTAGCGCACATTTAGCAGATCTAAATTTTTGATTTTTTGCCAACTCTAGCCAAACAGGTGGTAAATGCTCCTGCAAATGCACCATGCCCCCTGGTAAATCATCAGCCACATGAATCACAGTTTCACAACCAGAAGTGATTAACCTTGCCATGCACATGGGACAGGATTCGAGAGAAGTATAGAGTTTATAACCTTTCATGCTAGTGATATTGGGGTATTGCTCCTCGAATTGATTCATCACAACCATTTCTCCGTGGCGATCGCTGCGAAAATAAGGATTAAACACCTGATTATGTCCTTGAGCCACAATCTTTCCATCGGGATCAACAATCAGACTTCCCACCCCAAAGTTACCTAATTTGACAGCCGCCAACGCCAATTTGCAAGTTTCTAACGCCCAGAAATCATCAGAAAAAGCCGAACTCGGT
Source organism: Cyanobacteria bacterium P01_F01_bin.143 (assembly GCA_039190385.1). Lineage (GTDB taxonomy): Bacteria > Cyanobacteriota > Cyanobacteriia > Cyanobacteriales > Xenococcaceae > Xenococcus. Next base: position 15,771 of record JBCCYD010000049.1, read on the forward strand.
TCATAAAATTCTAAAAAACTTTCCCAATAGCTAATTTCACTCATAATTTAAAACGAAGAAAAAGCAATGAACAATTAGCGATTAGCAATTAGCGATTAGCAATTAATCAATAATTTCCAAATCTGTTTCAGTCAAAATTGGCCTATTAGTCAAAGTTGCAATGACAATTTTCCCCTCAGGCCCATCGCCATCGGCATCGAATAGAACTTTACCATTATTCCCGTTATACAAAAAGCGATCGCCCGAATCTAAGGCCTCACTTCCTAGGACAAACTGCTCGGGACTAACCTCTCCAGGAATTAAATCACCAGCAAAACCCGCTGCCGAGATGACAATTTTATCTAATCCCGCCTCAAAATCAGTAATGACATCATTGCGCTGATTACTGGCAAAATAAACAAATTGATCCGCACCTGCTCCACCTTCTAAGGTATCAATTCCCACTCCACCGATCAGAGTATCATTTTGCACTCCTGTGGCAATCGTATCGCTGCCGCCATATCCTCGAACATAAACATCAAGGTTGGTCACCTCAGAAGCATCTACTTGATTATTCTGTGCACCTGTATATAGTTTGACAATCTCTATTTCGCTAAAATCATCGGTGCCTCTAGCAATTAACTGATTATCGCTCAGGGTAATATTGCCATCAAATTGTTCTTCGAGAATATCAATGCCCAGGCCACCCGCGATCGCGTCATCTCCATTACCACCTCGAAGGGTATCGTCCCCTTCCCCAGCATCTAGAAGGTCGGAACCGCCTTGCCCAAAGAGAAAGTCGTCACCAAAATCGCCGAACAAATTATCCTGCCCTTCTCCACCAAACAATTCGTCATCATCGAGACCGCCATCAAGACTATCATCACCGCTGCCACCATTGAGACGATCATTTCCTCTATCGCCATTAAGAGTATCAAATCCATCTAAACCTGCGATCGTGTCATTCCCATCACCGCCAGAAAGATTGTCATCACCATCCGTGCCAATAATATTATCGTCAGTGCCTGGATCTTCTGGGTCTTCTGGATCAACTGGATCTTCTCCTACATTCTCTATAAGCGTGCCATCTTCTTTAATCGCAATGATCTGATTAATATCAATATTCTCGAAAACCAAACTTGTTCCAGAAGGAAAACTAACCTCAATCATCTCAACAATCTCATCTTGACCTAGACCAAAATGCAGCCGTTGCGAATTCTGAGCAAAAGCATGAATACCCCCATTCTGCTCTCGAAGTTGAGTCAATCCTCCAGAAGTGACTCTTACTTGAGCACCAACAGCATCACGATTCGATATTGTACCTTCGAGGTCGATTTGTAACCAATTATTATCATTGCCTTGATTCTGGAATAGTTGCGAAGGACTAGATAAATAAGTCTTGCGCGGCGATTTTACAACTGTCGAACCAGCAAAAATATCTAAAGCGCCATCATTGTCATAATCAGCAGTTATCAGACGAGAACCTAAATTAAAATCGAGATGCACGGGGCCAAGAGCTTCTCCTGCGGCACCACCAGCTAATTCCACAATGGTAAAAGTGCCATCTCCTTGGTTTTCGTAGAGAATATTTGGTTGATCAAAACTTGCATAACTATTAGCCACATAAATATCGAGATCTCGATCATTATCAAAATCCCCAGCAACCGCAGATTGGGAGAGCGTCGGCAAGGTAAATCCAGCAGCTTCGGAGTTATTGATAAATTGACCTGGGCCATCGTTGAGCCATAGTTGATCATTTAACCCACTGGTATTGAGATCGGGGTTGCTAAAGTTAAGTGGGGTGACATTGCTAACTGTTTCTGTGGATTCAACAACAGCTCTTATTACTTCAAAATTTTCAGAAGATAAGTAAAATTCCCAGGTTTCGTTATCTGAGTCGTAACCAAGATAAATCCCTCTGGTTTCGCGATCGCTCTTTAACCCTGTCACATCTTCACTATTGGCATCGAGAACTAAACTAGGTCGATCTATATTTTCCACTAATAAATTAACGGAAGTTGCAGTATCAGTGCTAGAAAATGCCGCCAGTTCAGCAGCGGTGGGATTGCGTCCTGATGAACCAATGAAAATTTCTGAAGCATCGAGATTTGCTTCTTGTTCGACAATATTGAAAATATCGATCGCGATTTGACCATCGGTTTGAAAACTAAAACCTATTTCTTGACCTTTATTGAGCAGATCTGCACCTAGAATATTATCGCCACTCTTGAAAACACTCGGCTCTTGATTAATCAAGGCGACGTTGGAAAGAGTGAGGAAAAAGTCGTTATCGCCATCGTTATCAAAATCAGCAATTATCGAGTCTCTAGCCGAAGTTTGATTAAAAAAATCTGCGGTGATGCTTGTCGGTTCATTGGAAGTGAGGGGAAAGTTGAATTGATCGCTAATTTCGTTGAGGATACCGCTAGAAATATCAAAAACTGCGATCGGGTATTCATAAGTTCCTTGAAAGACAATTTCTGCCTGACCATCGCCTGTTAAGTCTGCTAGTTGGGCATAACGAGAACCGCCAGGAAGATTGAGGCTTTGAGGGTCGGCAAATGTCCCATCGGATAATTGTTGAAAATAGGCATGAGAACCTTGTGAGTCGTTGCGCAGAGCGACCAATTGGATCATGTCTAATAATCCATCTTGGTTGACATCGACCCAGAGAGTAGAACGACTACGAGCGATCGCATATTCTAAGTTGCGATTAGCTGCTTCGTTAGCCAGATTGCCATCATTATTGACGAATAATAAATTAGGTTGTCCGTTACTGGTTTGGCCTAGTTCACCGCCGCCAGAAGTTATAACATCGGGATCGCCGTCATTATCAAAATCGACCCAAGTTGTGCCGTGGGTATCACTACCATTGCCCTGTCGCCAATCTTCAGAGAAGAGATTTGTAAAAGTGCGATCGCCATTGTTGAGGTATAAGGCGGGAAATTTACCTGCTGGATTTTGGAGAGTGGAATTGTTGTAACCATGACCACTTATCCAAAGGTCTAGTAGATTATCGTTATTAAAATCTATCCAAGCAACACTAAAAGCTTCATCTCCACGTTGTCTTGACCAGACAATTCCTGAAGTGTTGGTAACATCTTTAAACGAATTTTGATCAAGCACGATTAATAATTAGTTGATATTTCATAAATGGCTATACAAAATGAATTACCTTCTAGGAAATAAGCTACAGGGAAGGTTAGTTTATATTTTCATTGAGAATTATAATGCTTTGGATTTACTTTTTTATCAAAATCATTTCAGATCAATGTTAATTTAATAAATTAGACAAAAGTTTTTATCTAAAGTAAAAAGCTAAGAAATAAATAAAGCTAATTTTACTAATTACTTCGTCAATTGTTCAATATTATTTGTCAAAAGTATTTCCTATATCTGGGGTAGATTAAAAGCAGATTATCTTAAAAAAATCTGATAGGAAAAGCAGAGGGAGCAGAGGAGTAGAGGAAGAAAATCCACACAAGGCGTGCCATAATAGTATTTTCATTGCACAAAGTCAGTAACAATATTGGAGTATGAGGTGAGGAGTACCATCTGGAATGTCTAAATTTGATGTTTTTCTTTGTTACAATAGCCAGGATAGACCAGAAGTAATCAAAATTGCTCGGCAACTCCAGCAACAAGGACTGAAACCTTGGTTAGATATTTGGGAACTTCCGCCTGGGATTTCTTGGCAAGAGCCCTTGGAAGAACAAATCGAACAGATTAAATCTGCGGCGGTTTTTGTGGGCAATAGTGGTTTTGGTCCTTGGCAAAAACGAGAAATGAGAGCTTTTTTGAGTGAATTTGTCGAAAGAGGTGTTCCAGTGATTCCTGTTTTGTTGGAGAATGCACCGACAAAACCGAAGCTGCCAATATTTCTGAAGTCTCTGACTTGGGTTGATTTTCGACAGAATGAATCTAATCCAATGGGTCGATTAATTTGGGGAATTACTCAAATTAAACCTAATAATTTTGATTCTTATCAAGGCAACACTTATAAAGTTAGAGAAATAACTCAAGTTCAATCTAATAATTTTGATTCTTATCAAGATAACACTCATAAAGTTAAATTAATAATGCCTGAGGGAGAACAAACCATCGAGGTTCCAAATGACGAATACATTCTTGATAGTGCAGAAGAGCAAGGTTTGGACTTGCCCTATTCTTGTCGTGCTGGGGCTTGTTCTACCTGTGTGGGAAAAATTATTTCTGGTACGGTCGATCAGTCTGACCAATGTTTCTTAGATGACTATCAAATAGAGTCAGGATATGTCTTGACTTGTGTTGCTTATCCCACCTCTGACTGCACCATAGTAACTTGCCAAGAAGAAGACTTATATTGATATAGGGAATTGTATCAATAGATCCAAAACAAGTACCAACAAGAAAAAGCACAAATTATCCAGAAAAATTCAAACATTTAGTCTCAGGCAGAATCAAGAAACGACTCGGAGATGCGGCGGGCTTAAAAAACTTTGGTGTAAATTTAGTTACCCTTGAACCTGGCAGTTGGTCCTCAATTCGCCATTGGCATTTACGGCAAGACGAGTGTATATATGTCATTGAAGGACCCATAACTCTAGTAACCGATGAAGGAGAAGAGATTTTGCAAACTGGCGCGATCGCAGCATTTCCAGCTGGAGAAGACAATGGACATCATCTAATAAATAATAGCGATCGCGTAGTAACCTATTTAGAAATTGGCGATCGCACAAAAGGAGATCAAGTCACCTATCCCGATGCTGATTTATCGGCAAAAATGACCGAACAAGGCTGGCAATTTGAGTAGAGACGTTGCATGCAACGTCTCTACGTACTGTTTTATATTTCACCAATCCCTAATGAAAACCTATAATTTATTCCTAAAATCTCTTCTTGGCTGCTCCCTGAGCTTATTCTTCTGGGAAGGCGCGATCGCGCCAACTCAAGCACAAACAGAACCAGACAATCAAGTTGAATGTGAACTATTAGTAGTTGGCGGCGGATTAGCAGGAGCAGCAGCTAGTTACGAAGCTTTATTACTCGGCAAAACTGTTTGCTTAACGGAAATTACCGATTGGGTAGGCGGTCAAATTTCTTCCCAGGGAACTTCGGCGCTAGATGAACGGACGACTCAGCGATCGCGTTTGTTTTATCCTCGGGGTTATCTAGAGCTACGCGATCGCATTGAAGATTTTTATGACAAATTGAATCCTGGCGATTGTTGGGTCTCTCACTCTTGTTTTCTGCCCAAAGATGCCAATGAAATTTTAGCGGAACAATTACAAGATGCAGCTAAAAAAGGTAAAGGAACCTTACATTGGTTTCCCTCCACTGTGATTAAAGAATTAGAAACTGCTATTGTCGGTCAAGGATCACAAATTACCAGCGCGATCGCAATTCAACATTCGCCACAAGCCAACACTGCTCCCCTCAATACCGAACCATTATCCCAAATAATGGCCGATGCCTATAGCTACGAAGACTCGGCTCGTTTTCAGAAAAATATTATTCGTTTTGTGCCTCCAGCAAACTCCGATGACTGGTTAGTAATTGAAGCCACCGAAACAGGAGAAATTGTCGCTTTAGCCGATGTTCCCTATCGTTTAGGCATCGATCCTGTCTCTCACTTAGAACCCTCTTCTTCTAGCGCTAATGGCGATCCCTATTGCACTCAGGGATTCACCTATACTTTTGCAATGGAAGCCACCGAGGAACCTCAAGAACATCAAGAGCCCATATTTTACTCGCAACATGCACCCTATTACAGTTACGAACTAGAAAGATTAGCTGATTTTAACTTAGTTTTTACCTATCGCCGTATTTGGAGTCCTGAGACGGGAGCCGCCGAGAAGTTTCGAGGAATTAGTTTCACCGCGCCTACTCCTGGAGATATCTCGATGCAAAACTGGACTTGGGGTAATGACTATCGGCCGGGAACAGCCCAAGATAATTTGGTTTATACGCGCCAACAATTGCGAGCCTCGGGACAACTAGATCCAGGCGGTTGGTTAGGAGGATTGCGCATCGAAACTTTGCAGAAAGGGGAAGATCATGCCTTGGGTTATTTTCATTGGTTAGTTGCGGGTGATACAGATTCCCAACTGGGTGAAGGCTTTAAGAAACCCTATCCCAATCATCGTTTTCTAATGGGTCTGGATTCGCCGATGGGGACGGTTCATGGCTTGTCGAAATATCCTTATATGCGTGAAGGCAGAAGAATTATTGGAAGACCTTCACGGGGTTATAGCGATGGTTTTACGGTTTCG
>JBCCYD010000050.1:0-21772 GCA_039190385.1 Cyanobacteria bacterium P01_F01_bin.143
CCCGGATTTAAATAAAATAGAACGTTGGTGGTCGGTTCTTAAAACTTGGATGAAGCAACAAATAAAGGAATTTGAAACCGTCAGAGAATGTGTTGATGCAGCTTTCAAAAAATGTCCTAACGTATATCCGTAATGCTATACAACTGAATCCCCTGCTTGATATGTTCCCGACGATAATTAATCTCCTGATAACTGGGACGAGATACCAAGGGGCGATCGCCACTGAAACCTTTAATCGCAAACCAGTGTAAGTATTTAAACTTGCGAACCTGATGGTAGACCTCTTGAGTCAAATAACCACTATCAATACAAGTCGCTCGAATCCGCAAGCTAGAACCCGACTCATGAACATAATCCCGACTGGTCAAATGAACCAACTGCTCCCATGTCTCCTGCTTTAGCGGATCACCCAAAATCACTTGATAATCAATTAACCAAGCCTCCTCACCGCGACCCCAAGCCCAAACCGCTACCTCCAAGCGATCGGCTTGCACATCAACCCCAGCAGTCAGCAACAAACCACTCCGAGGCACAAAACCTTTCTGGTAAGTTGAACCAGAAGCGCGATCGCGTAACTTTTCCCAATCCAGTTTTTCCCCTGCCACCTTCTCATAAGGCAAACCCAAAGTCGCATTCCAAAACACCTGTAACTGCTGCGGGTCATACCTTGCCGCCTCATAATTAAGAGCAATATCCGTCCATCTCACCCAAGGAGAATAAAACCTACTCAACTGGAAGCCAATGTGACCAGGGTTTTGCGGCTTCGCTGTGGCGCGCCATTGCTTCTGGCCAATCATTTGAGTTTTATACTTTTCCTCAATCGGGCGATCGCATTCCTCACAGATAAAATACACCCCTGAGAGTGGCTCAGCTTCACAAGTTCCCTTTCCTACATATTCAAACTTATCCCAGCTCAAATGTTGATAATGGCCACAATGGGGACAAGGTACAAAACACAACCTTTTATCTGATTGCTCATACTCCGCCTCAATCCTGCTATTTTCCTTGATACTCGGAGTTGAAACCAAAAACACTAACGAATTCCAAAATTTAGAAGTTCGCTCGATCGCCAGTTGAACAGGGTCACCTTCTTTTCCCGCCGACGGAGGATATTTATCAATCTCATCCCCAAGATAAATTCTGATTGACATTGACGCCAAACTACTCGGAGAATTCGCTCCCGACAATCGCAGAAAACCACCAGCAAACATTTTCATCAGAATAGTGCTGGAACTATTACGAGATTTCGAAACAATCTTCTTCGCAACAGGTTTGACATTGGTAATCGCAGATGACAGTTTTTCTTTGGAAAAAATCTCCGCCATTTCCGTTGTCGGTTGGGTCATCAACATTGAATATGGATCTAAATCAATGAAATAACAGATAATGGCCAACAGGATAATCGTTTTACCAATTTGAGCAGCACATATCAAACTCACCCGCTGCACTCCAGGCTCACAAATCGCATCCATAATATCAGCTTGGTAAGGCGCACGATGCGGACTCCAACGCCCAGGCTCAGCAGAAGTCTCTGGCAACTGATAATATTTTGCCGCCCATCCACTCACCGCAATTCTCTCTGGTGGCAACAGATTCTTATTCGATTCTCTAAGTAAAACTGAAACATCTATGTAACCAGCCTAACCAGCATGGTTAACTATTATTGTGATTTCTATCAAGCTATATGCGGAGTGGCCTTCTTTAGGGCTCTTGAGGAATAAAAGAAATATGGAGGCGAGTGTTCGTAGCTTCTGCAATACGGTTCAGGGTTTTAATAGTGGCATTTTGTTCTCCAGCTTCGAGTCGAGCAATTAAAGATTGTTTGGTAGACATCAGTTTAGCTAGCTCTTTTTGCGTTAAATTAGCTTGAGAACGAGCAGCAATAATAGCTGAAGCAACTTCAAACTCAGGTCGTTGAGCTTCGTAAGCAGCTTGATATTCAGGATCTTTCAACCATTCTTGATGAAGATCAGATATAAGTGTCATTATTGAATCTCCTTAGCTCTAGATAAAGCGAGTTTAATTTCCTTACGGGGAGTTTTTTGCGTCTTTTTGATAAAAACTCGAACAACAACAACACGCCTGGGTTTGGCAGTGACATATAAAGCACGGGAAATCCCATCTTTTCCTTTAAGTCTAATTTCCCACAGTCCTTGCTCAAGGTATTTAACATAAGGTTTGCCAACTTTTTCTAAGCCATGTTCAGCGATTAAATGACTAATCCAAACGAACTTAGCCTTCATATCATTGGGCAAAGCTGAGAGTTCAGCGTCAACAGTGTCGTTGAGAGTTTCAACAGTCCAGTTCATACTCGAAATATAACATATAAGTTATATTTCAAGATCCTGAAGAACTTAACTCAATTAAAGCTTCATCAATCACCTCAGTCAGTCTATTCTGAATAATTTCAGGTTCCTCAATTCCCGACAGCTCCAAAGCTAATTTCGCAGGAATACTCAATAACTTTGCTTTGCAGTTCGCATTATGATTATCCCAAGTTTGTTTTACTTGCTCTGCGTCAACTAATTTTCCTTCCTTTTCGTCCGCTTCGAGGTTTTTTAGTCTCGCGATCGCCTTCTCCTTATGTACTTCAGCAGCTAATTTCTGGGTTTTCAATTCAGCATTGGGATTATTCTTAATATCCGCCAATTCCTGATCAAGCAATGAAATTTTATGAGTCAAGGCACTGATCAGACCATATTTACCCTGATCATCCTTAGTCAAAAACCCTTGAGCTGACCAATTTTCAATAGTGTGATAACTAACCCCGACAAATTCTGCCACTTGAACTGCCGACAAAAACGATTCCATCTGCTACAATTTTGACCACCACCACAAGGGTTCCCAAAAATTTTGGCACCTAGACACAGATTGCGATTCTCCTCACCGCATTAATTTAGGTCCAGGAAGTACCTTTTTTGTGGATCAATCGAGGATCTTTTAGTATAAAAGGAGACACAATACTTACTGTATAAGGGTTTAATATTTTGTAATAACAGATTGATGAACTAATTTTCATTCTTTTTTGTGCTTAGTGACCATAATTCCTTGATTAATGCGACTAGACTTTTATTTGAATTACAAAAAATTGAACGCCTAAATCAAAGTTTGTCTAGTTGTTTGAAGCCCCAAGAAATCGCCACTAAAATAACCGATGGTTTGGTTGGAGAATTCAACTGCTCTTTTGCTCGTATTTGGTTGGTGCATCGCGATCGCGAAGTTCTCAATCTCTTGGCTTCTTCAGGTTTGTACACTCGACTAGATGGTGATTTTGCTCAGGTAACTATGGGTAGTTATAAAGTAGGTAAGATAGCTCAAAATTGTATTCCCTTTCTGAGTAATCAATTAGCAGAAGAATCTTGGGTGAAGGATCGTCAATGGGCAATTGATAATAAAATTCAGGGTTTTGCTGGTTTACCGATCGCAGTTGACGGAAAAGCCATTGGTGTCCTGGCTGTTTTTAGCCATCAACCGATGGAAACCGAATTTTTAGAAGCCTTACGAATTTTATGTAGTTCTGCCGCCATAGCTTTAAATTATGCGCAATTGTCTCAGCTTAATGGTCATAGTCCCAAAATATTCACCAAGATACCTCTTTCTGAACAAATATCGACTATGTTACCTGATGTTCGTCTCATTTTAGTGGGTACAGAAAAGTTATTAAATATTTCTAGTACCTATCTTTTGTTAAAAACGACAGAAATTCTCAAGGCTAATAATTGTAGCTATTGTCGGCTTACTTATAAAAGTGAGCTGCTTTGTTTGGAAGCAATGCTAGTTTTAGATTCTAGTTCTAGGGCAGAAACGATTTTTAGCGATATTGCTTGTGCGGTTAAAAATCTGGATGGCAGGCTGCAAATTGATATTGATGAGAATAATATTATTGGGATTAAACTATCTTTGTTATATGAACGACAAGTGGAGCCGACTATTAATCTTTCGTCTCGGGAACAGGAGATTATTCAGCTTTTAGCCGAGGGCATGCGCGATCGCGAAATTGCCGCAAAACTTTTTATCAGCGATCGCACAGTTAAATTTCACATTAACAATGCCGTAACGAAACTCAATGCCAAAACTCGTATTCAAGCTGTTCATCAAGCTTATGCCCAAGGTTTCTTAAGCAGATAATTATTAAATTAGCAATAACTTATCTAATAAGAAATCAAACTAAAATCGAGATGATATCGGTATTTTCACCATGATAAAATCACTTGTGATTTAGCCCATACTCATTAATCAACTTACTAATTATAATTGCGGTAATCAATTTAAAAACATGTGATATTTCATATGAACCCAAACACAACAGCCGTAATTTTGGTCGGCTATCAAAATGATTATTTTGATAGAGATGGGTTATTGCATCAAGTATTTGAAGAATCTTCAACAATTCATAATGTAATTACCAACACGGTAAAATTCATCAAGCAATTACCAACTTCAACCTTAGTTATTGCCACGCCAATTCACTTTACTCCTACCTATGAAGAATTAATTGACCCGGTTGGTATCCTGAAAAATATCAAGGACGCAGGAGCTTTACAAGCTGGAAATAAAGGTAGTCAAATGACCACCGAGTTATTACCCTTTGCGTCTCAAATTCTAGAAATTCAGGGAAAACGCGGTTTTAATGCTTTTGCCTATACAGATCTTCATCAAGTATTACAGGCCAATCAAATTAAAGATATCGCGATCGCTGGCGCAATTACATCTATTTGTATTGATTCAACTGGTCGGGCAGCTCAAGAATTAGGCTATCAGGTCTCGATTTTATCTGATTGTACTGCCGCTAGAACAGTCTTTGAACAAGAATTCTATTGTGAAAATATTTTTCCTATATATTCCAATGTAATTACTCATCAAAAGATGCTAGATAGCTTTAAAGTAATGCAATGACACTAGGCAATCCGACTCCCGATGAAATACACACTCAAATTCAGTATCGCCTAATTGAGAAATTGGAAGCATCAGAAAGGCGTTACCGTCTTATGGTGGAAAATTTACAAGAGATTGTTTTTTCTCTTAATCAACAAGGAGAACTCACTTTTCTAAATTCTGCTTGGCAAAGAACTCTTGGTTATTCTCTAGCCGAATCTCTTAATGTTCCATTAAGTCAATTTATTCATTTAGAGCAATCAGCAGAAACTCAAAAATTACTCGCCACAATTCTAGAGCAGCAACATCAGGGAAGAACAGAATTAAGCTTTAAACATCAAAATGGTCAAATTATTTGGCTAGAATTATCAGCCAATCCCAATCCAGCAGGTGGCGTATCAGGTACTTTAACAGATATCACTGAGCGCAAACAGGCCACTGCCAAGTTAGAATATGCAGCTTTTCATGACGCTCTTACTGGTTTATACAATCGAGTAGGATTAATGGAATATTTAAAGCAGGAGATTATTTATACACAAGAAAATGAACAGGATTTTTTTGCTTTGCTTTTTTTGGACTTAGATGGATTTAAGTTAATTAATGATAGCTTCGGTCATTTGATGGGCGATCTTTTATTAATTGAAGTAGCTCAACGATTAAAAAAATGCCTAAATAAAAACGATATTTTGGCTCGGTTTGGCGGAGACGAGTTTATTATTCTACTGCCTAAAATTGCTGATATTAATTATGCTGTTGCCGTATCACAAAAAATTCAGCAAGCTCTTAAGTCAGCTTTTATCTTAGATAGTCAAGAAGCTTTTGTGGGTACTAGTATTGGTATAGTCTTCAGTACTCAGGGAGCAAAAGAAGCAGAAACATTTTTGCGTGATGGGGATATTGCTCTGTATGAGGCGAAGGCACAAGGCAAAGGAACTTATGTAATATTTGATAGTCAAATGTTGGCGCAAACTAGAGAACGAATGCAAATAGAAACTTATTTGAGACAAGATATTAATACCAATAAGTTTGAAGTTTACTACCAACCAATAATGGATACTAACAGTTTGAAGATTGTGGGCTTTGAGGCTTTATCCCGTTGGCATCAGAATAGTTTAGGAGCTATTTCTCCCAATAAATTCATTCCCATCGCAGAGGAAACAGGATTGATTACGGATTTAGGCAGACAAGCATTGTATCAAGCATGTGAGCAAGTTAGTGATTGGCAAAAGATTTTTTCTCCAGGTGAATCTTTTTTTATTAGTATTAATTTATCGATTAAACAATTTTCTCAGGTAAATCTAATTCCAGAGATTAAAACTATTCTTAGTGAAACTAATCTATCTCCTCAAAATTTGAAGTTAGAAATAACAGAAAGTATTATGATGAGCAATATAAAGGTAAATATTGCTAAAATTAAACTTCTTAAAAATCTGGGAATTAAGATTTGTGTTGACGATTTTGGTACTGGATATTCTTCTTTGAGTTATTTGCATCGTTTTCCTATAGATGTTCTGAAAATAGATCGTTCTTTTGTTAATTGCATTGAGGAAAAACGAGAAAATCAAGAAATTATTGAAGCGATTATTATTCTGGCGCATAAGTTGGGCATGAAAGTTGTAGCAGAAGGAGTAGAAACTAAAGCCCAGCTCAACAGATTAAAATCTCTCGGATGTGAACAAATCCAAGGTTATTTGTTTTCTCCACCACTTTCAAAAAAATCTATGGAGCACTTTCTCTCTAAGGTCTTTGTCGAGAAATCATCGTTAACATCTTCATTAATTAGCTTATAATCTTGGCTTATAATCTATAATCTATTTGAAAAATCTAATTTACTTACCTGTAAAAAGTGACAGGTATTGATTTTGATTCTAGGCAATTCCTGTGCCGATCGCGAGTATTAGTCATTCCGTAACAAAATACACAGGTTGGAAGAGAAATAAGCTTCATTCTATTGTAAGCAAAGTTATGAATCCTAAATTGCAGTCGGCAATTGTAATAGAGAAGTTAACCATGAAAAAGCACTACTCCGTAATTGTGGTGGGAGGCGGTCAGGCTGGTCTAGCGATTAGCTATTGTTTGAAGAGTCAAGGCATCGACCACATCGTATTTGAAAAGAATCAGATTGGTTATTCCTGGCAGAAAAAACGCTGGGATACCTTTTGTCTAGTAACCCCAAACTGGCAATGTACTCTTCCTGGCTATCACTATCCTGGCGATGATCCTAACGGCTTTATGGAAAGAGACGCGATCGTCAACTATATCAAGGATTATGCCAAATCTTTTAATCCCCCAATCAAGGAAGGAGTAGAAGTATTTTCCGTAACTAAAAATAATCCTCAGGGCTTATTTGAGTTAACGACTTCGATAGGCAACTATACAGCGGATCAGGTTGTAGTAGCTACCGGTAATTATCATCAGGCAAAAATACCTAGAATGGCAGAAAAGTTGGCTGATAATATCTTGCAATTGCATTCTTCTGACTATAAAAACCCCGAGTCTTTACCTGAAGGCGAAGTCTTAGTCGTGGGAACTGGACAATCAGGTTGTCAGATAGCCGAAGACTTACATTTAACAGGGAGAAAAGTTCATCTCTGCGTTGGTAGTGCACCGCGATCGCCTCGGGAATATCGAGGGAAAGATGTCGTAGATTGGCTCGATCAACTAGGATATTACGATTTAACGGTGGATAATCATCCCGATAAAGAAAATGTCAGAAACAAAACCAACCATTATGTAACTGGTCGTGGTGGTGGTCATGAAATTGATTTGCGCAGCTTTGCCACCGAAGGAATGCAACTATATGGATCTCTAGAGCAGATCCAAGGAGATTACTTAAAGTTTAAGCCGAATCTCAAGCAGAACCTTGATCGCGCTGATGATGTCGCCGAAAGCATCAAAGGAACTATTGATGAATATATTGCCCGAAAGAACATTACTGCACCTTTAGAATCGTCTTATCAACCAATTTGGCAGCCAGAAACCGAAGTTTTAGAACTTGACTACAAGGAAAATAACATCACTTCTGTCATTTGGTGTGTGGGCTATCAAACTAACTTTAGCTGGGTTAATGTTCCTGTGTTTGATGGCAAAGGCTATCCCAGTCACAATCGAGGTGTTACTAGCATTAAAGGCTTATATTTCTTGGGTCTTCCTTGGCTTTATACCTGGGGTTCAGGCAGATTCTCGGGCATAGCCAGAGATGCCGAATATCTGAGCAACTATATTGCTAGCAACATGAAATATGCTTATCCCGGTACCTTACTGGCAGTTAATGAAGCTGCGATCGGCTCTTAACATTGAGCATTAAACATTAAACATTGAACATTCATTACATTATTGGAGAAATTTAAATTATGCCTGAAGTTACTACTCCCGCCCATAAAGCTGGTGATTTCTTTGTCGATTATGAAGAAAAAGTCTTTCCCGATGTTCAAGCAGAGCCAGGGGAAAAAGCGTTAGTTACTTTTCATACCGTAGCTTTTGAAGGTTCAATTGGTTTAGTTAACTTACTACAAGCTACTCGTTTAATTCGCAAAGGATTTGAAACTTCCGTTCTACTCTATGGTCCTGGAGTTACCCTCGGAGTTCAGCGAGGTTTTCCCAAAATTGGCGATGAATCTTTCCCAGGACATCAGGCGATGAACAACCAGCTCGTTAAAATTATGGACGAAGGAGCAAAAGTTTATGCTTGTCGCTTCGCCTTACAAGCATTATACGGACATGGTGAACCTTCTTTGATTCCTGGGATTACCCCCATTAATCCCCTAGATGTCTTGGATATAGTCTTGATGCATCGTAAGGATGGCGCATTTATTCTCGATACCTGGACGATGTAAATCAGTTAACCGTTGGGGCGAATGGCCATTCGCCCCTACCCTAGTTATCAGTTTTTTTCCTTAATTCGATGGATTATTCACTTGTTGTCAAAGCAGCAGCAGTACAGATTTCGCCTGTACTGTATAGCCAAGAAGGGACTACCGAAAAAGTCTTGCAAGCGATCGCCAATGCCGCCAAAGAGGGAGTACAGTTAATTGTTTTTCCCGAAACTTTTATTCCTTACTACCCTTATTTTTCTTTCATTCAGCCCCCAGTGTTGATGGGCAAGGAACATATGAAATTGTATGAAGAAGCAGTGGAAGTTCCGAGCCCTGTCACTGAGTCGATAAGCAAAGCCGCTAAAGTCAACTCGATGGTTGTGGTTTTGGGGATTAACGAACGAGATGGGGGTTCTTTATACAATACCCAGTTAATTTTTGATGCCGATGGTAGTTTATTACTCAAACGCCGTAAAATTACTCCTACCTATCATGAGCGTATGGTTTGGGGTCAGGGTGACGGCTCGGGATTGCAAGTATTAGATACCGCTGTCGGCAAATTAGGAGCTTTAGCCTGTTGGGAACATTACAACCCTCTGGCAAGATATAGCCTAATGGCACAACAGGAACAAATACATTGCGCTCAGTTTCCTGGTTCGATGGTAGGAAAAATCTTTGCTGATCAAACTGAAGTAACAATTAAACATCATGCTTTAGAGGCTGGTTGTTTTGTGGTGAATTCTACTGGTTGGTTAAGCCCTGAACAAGTTGCCACAATATGTCCTGATGAAAATTTACAACGATTTTTGACTGGCGGTTGTTACACCACAATTATCTCTCCTGAAGGGGTGAACATCTGTGCCCCAATAACTGAAGGGGAAGGAATGGCGATCGCAGATCTTGATTTCTCTTTGATTACCAAACGTAAGCGAATGATGGATTCTGTTGGTCATTATTCTCGTCCCGATTTATTACAACTTCAGGTAAATAGAGATCAATATAATGTCTGGCAAGAAACTGCTGTCGATTCTTCTCCAATCCCGGAAGAAAACCAAATTGCTAATGGGAAATCTACAATGCCGGAAGCACAAACATTGAACATTGAACATTAACCATTGATGGCAAACGCTAAATGTAGCATTACGTGATTTGCTTAGGACATTGGTAAACTTTTGACTTTTGACTCGCGCGTAGCGCTATAACTAATGAAAAATGAAGAGAAGCGAAAATTAATTACTCAATTACAATCCCAAGGGTTAAAGCTTATTAATCGCAGTCGCGGAGCATCTGGAAGAACAGGAGGTGCTGGGCCTTCGGACCATAAGGCAATAACTGTCGATGGCACAACGGTCATGATTCCTGTTTATAACGATATTGCTGCTGATTCACCATATAGCGTAGGGGACATTGATGAGTTACCCCAATTGTCCTTAAAGAGAAATAAAAAAGCGATCGCATCGATTGAATTTCCCCAACAACCCAAGTTTTATAATCTGAAGACTGCGGAGGGAATTCCCTACAATCAAATCGCCTTACTACATAGCCATAATGTTCTAGCTACAACGGTTTTACAAACCTGTATTCGCTATAGTAATCGCAATACAGCCTGTCAATTTTGCTCGATTGAACAGTCTTTAATCGCTGGCAAAACGATCGCCAAGAAAACCCCTGAACAGTTGGCAGAAGTCGCAGAAGCGGCAGTCAGACTCGATGGAGTTGAGCAATTGGTGATGACCACAGGAACGCCCAATTTTCGCGATCGCGGTGCAGCCTACCTAATAGAATGTGCTAAAGCGGTTAAAGCTAAGGTTGATTTACCGATCCAAGCTCAGTGCGAACCACCTAATGATTTTATTTGGTTGCAACGAATGAAAGATGCTGGCATAGATGGCCTGGGAATGCATTTAGAAGTACTTGAACCTGAGGTGCGCGATCGCATTATGCCGGGGAAAGCAAAAGTATCTCTCGATTATTATTTCCAAGCATTTGAAGCGGCAGTAAAAGTTTTTGGTTGGGGACAGGTAAGCACCTATATTTTGGCAGGTTTGGGAGATAGTGCAAAAACTATTGTTACAACTTGCGATCGCCTGATCCAACTTGGCGTTTATCCTTTTGTGGTGCCTTTTGTGCCAATTACGGGGACGCCATTAGCTGATCATAAGGCTCCTAATAGCGATTTTATGTATGAAATCTACGAACAGGTTGGCGCAATGTTGAACCATGCGGGCATGTCTTCTAATGAGATTAAAGCAGGCTGTGCCAAATGTGGTGCTTGTTCGGCATTGTCAAACTTTGAACATTAAACATTGACCATTGACCATTAAACATTAAACATTGAGCATTGAATATTGCAATGGCAGAGTATAAATTTAAATTAGCTTTATCTAAAAGGGAAATAGAAGCTTATTTTTCGCTGAGACAAGAAATTTTTTGCAGAGAACAGGGACTTTTTGAGAGCAGCGATCGCGATGACTATGATTCGATTGCTTATCCGATTATAGCTATTGATATTAATGAGCAAGTTATCGGTGTGGTCAGGATTTATGAAACTCAACCCGGACTCTGGTATGGTGGAAGGCTAGGAACTCATCCCGATTATCGGCGAGGCTGGAAAATTGGTAAGGGATTAATTAATAAGGCGGTAACGACGGCCAATACTTGGGGATGCGATCGCTTTTTGGCTACGGTTCAATTGCCTAATGTGCGCTTTTTCCAAAGATTACATTGGCAATCGATTAAAGAAATTTCCCTTCGCGATCGCCCTCACCATCTTATGGAAGCTGAACTCGATTTTTATCCGCCGACAAATCAAATACGTCCCCAGTTCGTTAATCAATTTGCATCAGTTACTACATTGGTGACAAGCTAAAAAATAAAGACATAGTACCAATTAGATTATGAGCATTAAAGTTTACGGAATACCAAATTGTGGGACTTGTAAAAAGGCGTTTCGATGGTTGGAAGAAAACTCTGTTGAATATGAGTTTATCAACACGAAAGAGCATCCTCCAACAAAAG
Source organism: Cyanobacteria bacterium P01_F01_bin.143 (assembly GCA_039190385.1). GTDB lineage: Bacteria > Cyanobacteriota > Cyanobacteriia > Cyanobacteriales > Xenococcaceae > Xenococcus. The sequence goes on from JBCCYD010000050.1 coordinate 11,709, forward strand.
AAGTCATTACAGATTGGATTAATAGTTTGGGTTCTAAACCGATGCGAAATACTTCAGGAAAATCCTATCGTGCTTTTGGTGAAGAGAAAAAAACTTGGCATGATGCTCGTTGGATAGAGGAATTTAGCAAGGATGCAATGCTCCTCAAACGTCCTCTATTCGTTAAGGATGGACAAGCCGTTCTAGTCGGATTTAGAGCAAAAGAAGCAGATCTGCGAGCAAAATTAGGACTAAATTAAAAATTATCAATAGTTTGACTGTTTCTTATAAGAAACCCAACCGCCAAGATGAGAAATATCAAGCCAATGGTATTTTTCTACTAATTCTTGGGGATAAAGCATCGCGATCGCCTTTTCTCCTCCCTCCAAATTCACCGTTTCAGGATACATATGGGGTGGTTCGTTAGCTAAGAGATATTCATATTGCTCTTCAGTCATTTCATAAATTTCACCAGGAATACTAATGCCATTAGACTCTACCTCATAAATAGCAGGATGCCAGCCATTCTCCGCCGCATGAAGACGATAACTAGCAGTAGTTTGGGCAGTTTTAATAAAATTTGCTGATTGAAGATTTTTGTGATCTGGCTGCCCTCTTAGGGCTGAACCACAAATAAAAACTTGCTTGGTACTGTATGTTTTGCTCATATTATTTGTCTATTTAGTTAAGATTAACTTCTTGATTGTTCATAATTTCCATCTCGCCGACAACTCTAACTTTACTTGCAACTAAATGTTGCTTAATTGATTCTCGCGCAATATCTACATTTCTACTTGCGATCGCATCATATATGTGGCGATGTTCTAATCGAATTTCTAATACTTGTGGATTATGTTGAGTAGTCTGAACTCGCAACAAAGCCATTTTGTCGAAAACCTGTTCTAGTAAACCAATTAACCATTGATTATCAGAAATTTCTGCTATCAGATGATGAAATTGATAGTCTAGTTCCAATAGCTCAAAACTACTCAATTGCTTAGCATTAGATCCTATTAATTCTTCTGCTGAGACTATATATTTTTCTAACTGTTCTAGCTGTTCAGCCGTAGCAAGTTCACAGGCCCCGGTAACAGAAAGCTCTTCTAAAGCAATCCGACAATCATAAAGTTGCACCGCATCTTTGATCGACATTTTCGCGACTCTAAAACCACCATTCGGATTCGAGACAATTAATTTTTCCCGTTGCAATTGCCCGATCGCCTCACGGATCGGAGTACGGCTCACATTTAGTTGTTTAGCTAATTTAGTTTCAACTATTCGCTCTCCCGAAGCTAAATTCCCTGTCAGAATAATTTTTCTCAGGGCTTGATAAACTTGTTCCCTTAGAGATTTACTCCGTTGAATGGCAATCATGAAATAATATTGACGATTTTACGTATACAGTATACATTAAAAATTTTCAATTTAAGGCATTCATTTTTCCTAAATGCATCAAGGTTTTAAGTAAGACATTGGCTCCTTGGATACATTGTTCAGGAGAAGTATATTCACTAGCATCATGGGAAATCCCCAAAGTACTAGGAACAAAAATCATCCCCATATTAGTTATTTGAGCCATTTCCTGGGCATCATGACTGGCACGACTGGGGAGATAAGTATAACTTAAATTAAGATTCTTACAGCTTTTGGCGATCGCGTTTTGAATGGAAGGCTCAGCTAAAGCAGGTTCGTTGTGCAGGCAAGGATGTAAACGAATTTGAGTATGGGTTGCGATCGCGATATCTTCGAGATGAGCACGTAACTGCTCTAGCAAACTATCGATATGCAAACTAGATAAATCGCGAATATCTAAACTCATCTCTACCCAGCCAGGAACTACATTCGCCGCATTGGGCAATACTTGCATCTTGCCCACCGTAGCTACCTGTTGCCCAGGAGTATTCCCTATTTGATTGACTGCCAATACAACTTTAGCCGCAGCAACTAGAGCATCGCAACGCATCTGCATTGGTGTTGTCCCTGCATGATTGGCACTACCTTTAACGGTAATATTAAAACGTCTTTGCCCAACTATTCCTTCGACCACACCAATTTGCTTATGCATAGATTCTAAAACAGGTCCTTGTTCAACATGGAGTTCGACAAATGCTGCCAACTCTTGAGAACTGCGACGAGCTTGAGCGATATCTTGCCAATCACCACCAATGCGCTCTAAACAGGTGTAAATGTCTGTGCCATCAGGACGACGATAGTAACTTGGATCGTTAATCACTCTGCCTGAAATTGCTTTAGAACCAATCATTGTGCCTTCTTCATCGGTGAAGACGATTACTTCGATAGAGCGATCAAGTTTAATCTTATTTTCTTGGAGAACTCTTACTACTTCTAAGCCCGCTAAGACGCCGTAGGCTCCATCATAATGTCCCCCACAGGGCACTGTATCTATATGGGAACCTGTCGCGATCGCGCTTAGTGCAGGATTATGACCCAAATATCTACCAATAATATTTCCTGCTGTATCTACCCGAACTTCCATCTGAGCTTCAAGCATCCATTCTTTTACTAAGCTGCGGGCTTCGATATCTTCTTTACTATAGGCAATTCTTTTTACTCCACCATCAGGAAGTTTGCCAATTTGGGCTAAGCGAGCAATGCTTTGGTTTAGGCGATCGCCATTAATGCGCAATTGAGTCTCAGTTTGAGCTGTAGTTAGGGATTCCATAGAGCCAGCAATTTTAAAGAATAGTAAAAATATTACGTATACTGTATACATTAATTTAAAACTATCTTTACAGTTAGAGACTCTCACTAATGCGATCGATGATACATTCTCCTGATAATGTTGGCTCGACCAAACCTGAGAGAATAAAAATGTTTAATGTTTAATGCTCAATGCTCAATGTCACAAGGATGATGTTCAATCCAATGTTTAGCAATATCAAGCCGATGGCAAATCCAAACGCGATCGCGACTTTGAACATAATCAATAAAACGTGCCAGCGCCGCAATTCTTCCTGGTCTCCCCACTAACCTGGCATGAAGCCCAACCGACATCATTTTGGGACTAGTTTCTCCCTCAGCATACAAAACATCAAAAGCATCTTTGAGATAGGTAAAAAAGTCATTTCCACTATTAAAACCAGGGGCAACACAATATTTCATATCATTATTGTCCAGAGTATAAGGAATAACTAAATGGGGTTTACCCGCAACCGTTTCCCAATAGGGCAAATCGTCATTATAGGCATCAGAATCATAGAGAAAACCACCTTCTTCGACAATTAAACGACGAGTATTAAGACTAGGTGCATAACGACAATACCAACCCAAAGGGCGATCGCCTGTGAGCTTTTTCAGAGAAGCTACAGCCTTCTGGATATGCTCTCTTTCTTCATCCTCATCCAATAAATGGTAGCCAATCCAGCGCCAACCATGACAGCAAATATCATATCCCGCATCCATGATCGCCTGTACGGCTTCGGGATTTCTTTCTAATGCTAAGGCTGCGCCAAAAATTGTCACTTTAAGATTTTTTTCCTTAAATAAGCGCATTAGCCGCCAAAAACCTGCCCGACTGCCGTATTCATAAACCGATTCTACCTGCAAGTCCCGCATCCCCTTGCCCATAGAAGAACCAGGAACTTCCCGCAAATAAATTTCTGATGTATCATCGCCGTCGGGAATCGAATATTCTGAACCTTCTTCATAGTTGAGTACAATCTGTAATGCTATTTTGGCATTGCCTGGCCATTGGGGATGGGGAGGATTGGCTCCATAACCAACTAAATCTCTGGGATATGACATCTTTTATGAGTAATAAGTAATAAGTAATTAAGTTGAGGTGTCGGATACTGCTAAATAAATACCGAATAGAACAATAGCAAAAGCTAGTAAGTTAAACAAGCTTAACTGTTCGCCAAAGATTAACAGGGCTAAAAATGCTGCAATAACAGGAATTGATAACATTGAAACAGCAACAAATCCAGAAGAAAACCTAGCCAAACTATAAGTTAAAAGTCCTTGCCCGATCGCCTGAGAAATTAAACCCAAACTAATAATTGACAACCAACCAGTACTAGAAATTGGCAATAAACGATCTTCAGTAAGAAAAACCAGCGGCAACAAAAATATACTCCCAGCGAGACAAGTCCATTGCATGATCACGAGCGTAGAAAATTGCATCCTAAGTTTTTCTAAAGTTAAAATGCTGATCGCGGAAAACATTGCGGCAACTAAAGCTGCGCCATCTCCCGTTAAATTACTTTCCCCAAGCTGTAAATCTCCCAGACTAATTGCGATCGCGCCAAATATTGCTACTGTCATCCCAATTAAAAATCGCCGAGAAAATTGCTGACGAAACAAGAGCCAGCCGCCCAAAGTTGTGAAAATCGGCATCATATTATTCAATAGAGTCGAATTCGCAATACTAGTTTGAGTTAAAGACCAAGCCCAAAGCGCTAAGGAAATCGCAAAACTAATTCCCGCTAAGAGCAATAGGGCGATCGCTTTGCTTGTATAAAGAGTTGGAACTTCAGAGGAATTATCAGGATTGAGATTATTGTCACGACGAACCAGATTCCAAATCATAAAGGCGATCGCGGCAATTGATAGGCGATCGCAAGTTATGGCATTGGGTTGAATTTCGGTTTCTGCGATCGCAATTAAAATAGAAGCCGCCGCAATTCCCAATAAAGCCAAAACTAAAACAAGATATCCGATCCAGTTAGCATCTGACTCGTTTTTTGCGCCAATTTTACTAAGGTTCAATTGGTTCACAGCAAATACTGGCTATTTTTAGCATAAGTATACTGTATACAGTTAAGGCCGAAATGCCTTAAACTAATGCGATCGATGATACATTTTGCCAAAGTCAGAATATAAATTTTTATTTGCGAAACTGACTTTTACGCGATCGCTTTTGAGGATAAAGCCATCGAGAAAATAATTTAGTCATTCGAGGCATTACGACATAGGTCATCAATAAAACAATAATCCCTGTAATTATTAAACCACCCAACAGCGGAGGTAATGGCTTGAGCAGGGGAACCAACACTAAATTAGCAAGTTGAATTAAAGGAAAAATAGCCAGTAAAGTAATTGCGGCCATTTTATAACGAGGTGGCGGAATAATTGGCTTAGGGGAAGGCAAAGTAAACCAAGTTTCTAACCCAGTGATAACTTTTATTGTGGGAGCTTCCAATCGTAAACTCTCGGCTCTTGCTAACCATTGACGACGACATTCCGATTCTTCCCAAATACGAAGATTACTGGCGCGATCAAACTTAAAAATGATTTGATATTCGTTGTTTTCTGGAGTCTGAGGACGAAAAATATTCGTGCCCAAATGTCCTTCAAAGGTCATCGCTGTAGCGGTAATCCCAGAAATAAATTTTTCAAAAGCCTCTTCACATCCAGGTTTGACTCGTCGGGAAATTACAACTGTGACAGGTGGATCAGCTGAATCTTGCTCTCTCATTGGCATTTATTCACTCAAAGCTTCGATCTTCAAGCTTAAGGCAAAAGTATATTTTTGTAACATACCTCAACTAGTGCTTAAGGATACAATTCTCATGAAGAAAACTGTATACAGTATGCAGTATTGACCAATCAATAATAAATGACTAGAAGTTAGATATTATGCTTGTCACCAAAGAAGCAGTATTTAAGAGGTTTTGGTATCCAGTAATACCGAAATCTCATCTATTGAAAAAACCCCAAGGATTTGAATTACTAGGACAGAAAATTGTTGTATGGCTAGATGATGATGGTCAAGCCGCTGCCGCCCGTGATCGCTGTTGTCATCGTTCAGCGCAATTATCTAAAGGGCAAGTTATCGACGGGAATATTGCTTGTGATTATCATGGCTGGCAGTTTAATAGTGATGGAACATGCGTAAAAGTACCGCAGCTACAAGCAAATAGCTCTATTCCAAAAAATTACAAAATAGAAACCTATGCCTGTCAAGAACGTTATGGCTATATCTGGGTTTGCTTGGGTGAGCCTTTAAGGGGAATTCCTGATATTGCCGAAGCTAGCGATCCTAATTTCCGACTGATTCCCGAATTTTATGAAATCTGGAACTGTGCAGGATTGAGAGTCATGGAAAATGAATTAGATCTAGCCCATCCAACTTTCGTTCATACCACCACTTTTGGTAGTGAAGATCATCCCATTCCCGATGAGATAAAAGTTACCGACACTGACTATGGGATTCATACGAGTGCGATTTTAGGAGTAGTTAATCCCGAACTACAAAGAAAAAACCTTAAGATGAGCGAGGAGGTAACAAATAGAATTTTAGACATGGACTGGTATTTGCCCTTTACCTGCAAATTGAGGATTAATTACCCCAATGGTTTAGTTCATATTGTCGTTAATACTACGACGCCGATTAATGATTCATCTTCCCAAATCGTGCAGTTTTGTTTGCGTAACGACACGGAGGCAGAGACGAAAGCAGCAGATGTAATAGCATTTGATCGTGCTGTCACTTTAGAAGATAAAGCGATTTTAGAAAGTACTGATTACGATGTTCCTCTTGATCTCAAACAGGAGCAACATATGATGACAGACCAGCCAGGGATTTTTATGCGACGGAAGTTAAGTAGATTGATAGCTCAAGAGCAAGAATTAAATAATGATATTAATATCAAATCTCCTATAGTTGCTCTACAAACAAGCCAGTAATCAAAGATACAATTTGCTGTTCTAAAAATGTATATAGTACGCAATACTACTGAATAAGAGTGAGTGAATTATTAAAACTAATTAAACAATCGGGAACTAACTTTGGAAACAACAAATATGCAAACTAAAGCCTCTTCTACTATTGAGTCAGATTTAATTTACGGATTAGAAGCCCGTCCACCATTTATTGAATCGATTTTTGTGGCATTACAGCATGTTTTTGCCTGTTTTGTCGGGATAATCACTCCTGGTTTGATTATTTGTGGGGCATTAGAAGTTCCTGCTGCCGACACTACTTTTATTCTTAGTATGTCGTTAATTGTTTCGGGTATTGCGACATTTATTCAAGCCAAAAAAATTGGGCCAATTGGCTCTGGTTTATTGAGTATTCAAGGAACAAGTTTTGCCTTTTTATCACCAATTATTGGAGCAGGAATAGCCTTTAAACAATCTGGAGGAACAGCAACAGATGCTTTAGGCCTAATTTTTGGCTTATGCTTTGTTGGCGCTATTATCGAAATTATTATTAGTCGTTTTTTGCATTTAGCCGGCAGAATCATTACCCCGTTAGTTACCGGTGTTGTTGTGACTTTGATTGGCTTAACTTTAATTAGAGTGGGTATCACTTCTATGGGTGGCGGAGTTGCTGCTTTGAATAATGGCACTTTTGGGAGTGGGAATTATTTGGGAGTGGCTTTTCTCGTTTTGGCGGTAATCGTAGCGCTTAATAGTATTGACAGTAGCTTTTTGCGAATGTCATCGGTAGTTATTGGTTTGGCTGTGGGTTATTTGGTGTCGATTCCTTTAGGTTTAGTTGATTTTAGTAATCTGTCTCAGCTGCCATTATTTACGGTGCCAATCCCATTCAAATATGGTTTTAAGTTTGATTTCGGAGCATTTATTCCCTTTGCCTTTTTGTATGTGATAACAGCGATCGAATCAATTGGCGATTTGACTGCAACTTCAGTGATTTCTGGAGAACCAATTAAAGGACCAGTATATTTCCGTCGACTTAAAGGTGGAGTGTTAGGCGATGGGATTAATTCGATGATTGCTGGGGCTTTGAATACTTTTCCGAATACTACTTTTAGCCAAAACAATGGTGTAATTCAATTGACAGGTGTGGGCAGTCGATATGTGGGATATTTTATTTCGGCAATTTTTGTCATTTTGGGCTTTTTCCCGATTATTGCGGGAGTTTTCCAGGCTTTACCCCAACCTGTTTTAGGCGGAGCAACAATTATTATGTTTGGCACAGTAGCAGTAGCAGGTCTCAAGATTCTTTCTACGGTTAATTTAACCAAACGTAATTCGATTATTTTGGCAGTTTCCCTGAGCATGGGTTTAGGTGTTACTTTTGTCCCTGAAATTCTGAATACCTCCCCTGCTTTAGTTAAAAATATTTTTTCTTCTGGTATTTCGACTGGTGGGATTACGGCTCTAGTATTGAATATGATCATGCCAGGGAGAGAGTGAGTAATGAGTAATGAGTAATAAGTAATGAGTAATAAGTAATGAGTAACTATTGTCGCTACTTACTGATAACTGATAACTGATAACTGTTAACTGAAAAAGATGTACGGATTAAAGGCAATTATTATTGGTTCGGGAATGGCTGGATTGGCCACAGGTATCGCAATGCGTCAAGCGGGATATGATGTCGAGATTTATGAAAAAACACGAAAACTGCGTCCTGCGGGTGCGGGAATTTCTTTATGGTCAAATGGCATTAAAGTCCTGAATAAGTTGGGATTAGGTCGAGAAGTAGCAGCTATTGGCGGACAAATGAACCGCATGGAATATCGTAGCGATCGCGGAGAAATTCTAAATGATATCAACTTGATTCCCCTAATGGAACAAGTGGGAGAACGTCCCTATCCTGTATCTCGCACTGACTTACAACAGATGATGTTAGAAGCTTTTGGTGAAGCGAATGTGCGAATGGGAATGCGTTGTGTAGAAGTTAAGCAGAATGCCAACAGTGCGACGGCGATTTTTGAAGATGGAAGTACGGCAACAGGAGATGTTGTGATTGGTGCCGATGGGATTCATTCTGTGGTGCGTAGCTATTTAAAGGGCGACAAAGTTGAGAGTCGTTATGCGGGTTATGTCAACTGGAATGGATTAGTCGAGGCTAGTTCTGATTTAGCTGAAACTGATGTCTGGGTAATTTATGTGGGTCAAGGAAAACGTGCTTCGATGATGCCTGTGGGGGGGAATCGTTTTTACTTTTTCTTTGGCTGTCGGAAACCCCAGGGAACCAAGGTCGCAGCGAAAGATATTCGGGCTGAGTTAGAAGAAACCTTTGCTGGCTGGGCGCAACCAGTCCAAAATTTGATCGCGAGAATTGATCCGGAAAAGGTGAATCGTTTGGAAATTAGTGATATTGATCCGCTACCTCATTTGGTTAATGGTCGCATTGCTCTAGTGGGAGATTCTGCTCATGCGACCACTCCCACTTTAGGTCAGGGTGGCTGTCAGGCTATGGAAGATGCAGAGGTTTTATGTCGCTATTTAATTACTACCAATATTAGTGTGGAGGATGCTCTCAAGCGTTATGAAATTGAACGAAAGGAACGAGTCAAGCAATTGGTTTTAAAAGCTCGGAAACGTACTGACACTATTTATAATAAAGAGCCAAATTTGACCCAGGAATGGTACGAACAATTAAAACAGGAGGAAGAACAAGATGTTACCAACGCGATCGCGAAAATAATTCTCGGTGGCCCTTTGCATTGAACATTGAACATTGACCATTGAACATTTAGCGTTAGTCATTTAATAGGAATGGTGGGAAAATTAACGACTCATGTATTGGATACGGCGAACGGTTGCCCTGGGGTGGGCATCGCGATCGCGTTATGGAAACTTGATTCTAAAGCTTTATTAAAGGAGACATTTACTAACAATGATGGACGCACCGACGAACCCTTATTAGTTGAGGAAGAACTAGAAGTGGGTATTTATGAATTACTTTTTACTGTGGGTGATTATTTTGCTCAATTTACTAATTATCCCGAGCCAGTTTTTTTAGACCAAATTCCCATTCGTTTTGGGATTAGCGATCGAGAAACCCATTACCATGTTCCTTTGTTAGTTTCTCCTTGGTCCTATAGTACCTATCGAGGAAGCTAATTTCAGTTATCAGTTATCAGTTATCAGTTATCAGTTATCAGTCATCAGTTAACAGTGATGAAGAATCAACAGTATTTTCTTGAACAATTAAATAAGATGTCGCAGGAAGAGTTTACGGCGACTTTGGGAGCAATCCGGGAAGAAACCCCTGTAATTGCCCAAAAGTCATGGCATAGTAGACCGTTTGCGGATCTTGGAGCTTTGTATCAAGCGATGGTGGCGATCGTCAACAACATGAACGAGACCGAACAATTGACGTTAATTAAAGCTCATCCCGATCTGGGTAGTAAATTAAAAATGGC
>JBCCYD010000051.1:0-21587 GCA_039190385.1 Cyanobacteria bacterium P01_F01_bin.143
AAAATTCTAATTATTGATGATGTCTCGGATAATCTACGTCTTCTCTCAACAACTTTGACCCAACAAGGTTATGAAGTACGTTGTGCCAAAAATGGCGGAATGGCTCTGGTTGGAGCAGATAAAGATTTACCAGATCTAATCTTACTTGATATTAATATGCCTGGGATGAATGGCTATGAAATTTGTCAAAAATTTAAATCTAATCCCAAAATGGCTGATATTCCGATTATTTGTCTCAGTGCTAAAGATGATATCGGGGATAAAGTACAAGCTTTTGAGATGGGAGCTGTTGATTTTATCAGTAAACCTTTTCGTATCCAAGAAGTCATCGTTCGAGTAAAAAATCAATTAAATCTTCAGGCAGCCAAAGCAGAAATTCATTATTTAAATCAGGAACTAGAGACTCGGGTTCAAGAGCGAACTTTGGAGTTGGAAACTGCCAATAAACAACTAGCAGTTATCAATAAAAAATTACTTTATGATTCACTTCATGATGAATTAACTGCTCTACCAAATAGAAGCCTGTTTATGAAGCGAGTCCAAAAGGCTTTAAATAAATTTCAATCTGAACCAGATTATAAATTTGCGCTGTTATTTATTGATTTAGATCGTTTTAAAGTTATTAACGATAGTTTAGGGCATTTAATTGGTGACCATTTATTGGTTGCTTGCTCTAAAAGGTTAAAGCGTCATGTAAGAATTCAAGATGTCTTAGCAAGAATTGGCGGCGATGAATTTACTATTTTGCTCGAAAATATTAAAGGACGTCGTAATGCGATCGCGGTTGCCGATAGGATTGTCGAAGCATTCAAGGCACCCTTTACCATAGGCACTCATATGGTCACGACTACCGCAAGTATTGGTGTCGTTTTGGGCTCAACCAAATATCAGCAAAGTTCCGAACTCCTCAGAGATGCAGATACGGCCATGTATCGGGCTAAAGGTCTGGGCAAAGCAAGATATGCAATTTTTAATGAACAAATGCATATTAAGGCAATTAAACGTCTGGAATTAGAAAATGATTTACGACAAGCTTTAAAGATAAGAGAGTTTGGCCTGTTTTACCAGCCGATTATCCGTTTGGATACTGGAGAATTGGCAGGATTTGAAGCTTTAGTTCGTTGGCATCATCCAACCAAAGGTCTGATTTCTCCTGATGATTTCGTTCCCATAGCAGAAGAGACAGGGTTAATTATTCCTTTGGGAGAATGGATTCTTCATCAGGCTTGTTATCAACTTAGTATTTGGCGACATAAATTTCCCAATTATAAGCATATAACCATTAGTATTAATTTAACGGTCAACCAACTAAAATACCCTAACTTTTTAAAAACTGTAGACCGTATTCTCTCGCAAAATAACATACCTGGAAGTTCTCTTAAATTAGAAATTACTGAAGGTATATTAATGCAAGATAGTGAGGATATTATGCGAATTTTATCACAGATTAAAGCTAGAGAAATACAATTATGTATTGATGATTTTGGCAAGGGTTTTTCTTCTTTAAGTGATCTACCTCGTCTCCCAATTGATATTTTAAAAATTGATCGCTCTTTTGTTTCGTTTATGGATTGTAATCAGAATGATTTTGAGATTGTCCGCACTATTATTAGTCTGGCTCACACTTTAGGTATCAAAGTAATCAGTGAAGGTATTGAAAAGACCAATCAATTAAAACAATTGCAATCTTTGGGAAGCGAATTTGGTCAGGGCTTTTTATTCTCTAGACCGCTAAATCCTGAATCTGCCGAATTAATAATTTCTTCAAATATTGTTCCCCACGAATCGAAAAAATCTCATGAGCGATCGCAGAATGTGACTCTAGAATCGCGATCGCCTCAGCCTTTAAATATCAGAAAACAGGAAGACTAAAAAAGGGAGTCTATTGGAGGATAGATAATTGTAGATTAGTTAGTGCTCATGAGGATTAGCTACAATTGAAGGCATTTGATAAATGTCCTGAAATTGTTAATTTAGATAATGCTAGCTAGAAGAGAACAGTCACCAGCCTTGCGATCGCTCCTTGCTCTCCTCTCATTGGGTCTATTGGCTTCTTGTAGCAATAGTGAAGCTCTAGGAAATTTTGTGAATGCTGATCCTCAATTACAGGCAACGCAAACCCAAGAAAATTCGCAACCCAATCCTACACCTCAAGATCCTCAAGAGATTGCAACCCTCAATTTACCCGAAGAGCTTCCTCCAGAGATCCCCCTTTATCCTCAAGTTGATTTGGTTCAAACAGACCCAGAATTGAATAATATAACTGGTAATCTTTTGTTGCGATCGCCGGATAATATTAGAGCGATCGCCGATTATTATCAATCACAATTTCAGCTCTTTGGATGGGACATTTTACAGCCATTTACTTTAGATCGAGATGGCAATAGTCAAAGCACCATAGCAAGTAAGAATAATATTAAAATAACTGTATCTTTAGCTCAATTAGTTGATAACGAGAATAATACTTCCCAAACTGCAATTAATATTGCCTATGAACCGTTTATCGCTAACTTAGCTAACGCAGATCCAGAATTGACTACTGAATCAGAAGTGACCCCAGATACTTCAGCCAATGCGATCGCAGAACCAGAAGTTGCTCCTAAGCCGACAGAGACTACTAAAACCACAAAGACTGTAACTAATTTTGTTGATTTCGCAGAAGTTCGAGAACAGATACAACAAGCCGTTATAGATGTAGCTGCTTTAGGAATTTTAACCCCCCAATCCCCCGATTCTCTTGAGCAGTTTGCCCCCAATGAACTAGTGACCCGGCGTGATTATGTGCGTTGGCTAGTAGCAGCCAATAACAAATTTCACGATGATTCCCCTGGGAAAAAGATTCATCTCACCAAAAATGCCAGTCAAAAAGCTTTCAAAGATATTGACACTAACGATCCTGATTTTGGTGAAATTCAAGGCTTAGCAGAAGCGGGATTAATTCCTTCGATCCTTACTGGTAGTAGTAATAATGTCTTGTTTCGACCAGATGCGACTTTAACCAGAGAAGATCTCATTAGTTGGAAAGTGCCTTTAGATGTCCGTGCTGCTTTATCCAAAGCTTCGATTGAAACCATTGAAGAAACCTGGGGTTTTCAGGATGCGGCGAAGATAGATTCTCAAGCGATTAGAGCTTTATTTAGTGATTATCAAAACGGCGATCTCGCTAACGTAAGAAGAGTGTTTGGTTACACGACTTTATTTCAACCAAAAAGAGGGGTGACTCGTGCTGAAGCAGCGGCTTCCCTTTGGTATTTTGGGTATCAAAATGATGGAATTAGCGCAGAAGAATTATTGAATACTTCGATATAGTAGCAGAACATGATTCAGTGGGCTCAACGAGATTATTAAGGTAGCAAGAAGATTATTAAGGTAGCAAGAAGTTGTAATTATTTTTGAATACGTATTATTAATTACAAAATCCTTGGTGGCTTAAGCCTTATCGTAGCTTAATAGATATATTTGTGTGATTTTATGGTAATTTCTGCAACAACTGATACCGCAGATAAATGGAGTAATCTTGGTTCCCAGAGAGGAGAACTTAGTGAACTAGACCTCCTGTGTATTCTCTGCGGCGGTTTTCATATGACTGCGGATCACTGGAAATTTATGGCAGAGGATATGCCTCAAGACCCATTAGAGATGATCGATGATCTCACAAAAATGGGGGTTTATAAGCCGGAGACTTTTAAGATCGCAAATGCGGTTAACGCAGCCGATTTACGAAAAGAATTGCTATTGAAAATTGCAGGGAAAGGTGATCCCAAACGAGAACGCCTAGTCCTAGAATTAGCCAAACAAGCTGGAGGAATCGAAAATGCTTTCGCAGCGGCTTTTGGGCCTAAGGCGGGAGAATTTTTTGGTGACGTAGTTCATTACAACGAGTTTAGTCGTCGCCGATTTTTAAAGAATTTAGCAGTGGGTGCAGCCTTAGTTACCCTAACCAACTGTGCTCCCAAGCAACAAACTCAAGAGCCAGAAGCTGAAAGTATAGATATTCCACCTGGTGCTGAAGGTCTAGAAAAGAAAGACTTAAAAATTGGTTTTATTCCGATTACCTGCGCCACACCAATTATTATGTCGGAACCTCTAGGGTTCTATTCTAAATATGGGTTTAATGCGCAAGTCGTAAAAATGCCTAGCTGGGGGGCCGTTCGAGATTCCGCGATCGCGGGTGAGTTGGATGCCTATCATATGCTAGCGCCGATGCCGATCGCGATGACCCTAGGATTAGGTTCAGCCTCTTTTGGGGTTAAACTTGCCAGTATTGAAAATATTAATGGACAGGCAATTACAGTTGCTAATAGATATAAAGGTCAAATTAACGGGCCTGCTGACTTTAAAGGCTTTACCATTGGCGTTCCTTTCCCCTACTCGATGCATAATCTTCTGATGCGCTATTACTTAGCCACTGGCGGTGTCGACCCAGATAAAGACGTTAAGATTCGTCCTGTACCGCCACCAGATAGTATTGCTCAGTTAGTTGCCGGGGATATTGATGCTTATCTGATGCCTGATCCCTTTAACCAGAGAGCAGTCTATGAAGAGGCTGGATTTATTCACAAAATAACCAAAGAGCTGTGGGAAGGTCATCCTTGCTGTGCATTTGCTGCTAGTGATGAGTGGATTACCGAAAATCCCAATACTTTTAGGGCTTTAAACAAAGCAATTATCGAAGCTGCTGGCTATGCTCGTGATCCAGCTAATCGACCCGAGATTGCCAAAGCGATTTCTGAAAGAGCATTTCTCAATCAGCCAGTAGAAGTTGTTGAAGCTGTCTTGACTGGTAATTTTGAAGATGGATTAGGTAATACGAAATCTGTTCCAGATCGGATTGATTTTGATCCTTATCCTTGGCAAAGTTTCGCTAATTGGATTTCTTCTCAGTTAGTGCGCTGGGATTTACAGGGTGATGAGAAAGTCAAACAAGCGATCGCAGCTGATAAATACGATGAAGTAGGCCAAGAAATTTTCCTAACTGATTTAGCAAGAGAATTAGCTCAAGAAGTAGGACAAACTCCGCCAACAGACATTTATCGTACGGAAACCCTAGAGTTCGATACTTTTGATCCTGACAAACCCCAGGAGTATGTTGATGAACAAATCAAAAAATACGGCGTTTAAATCAGTCAACAGTTAGCAGTTATCAGTCATCAGTTCATAGCTTGATTCACAAAATAAATGACTTTAGTTCGAGATAAATTAGTTAGTAATAATGGAGAGGGTAAACTGCTTGATAATGAGAATGTCCAAGCATTCTTGCTATTTCTGCTCTCTTTAGCGATCTTTCTCCTATTTTGGGAGTTGGGTGCGAGGATGAAACTGTTTGCCAAAGGAATGCCCACCGCGTCTTTGACCATCAAAGAATTATGGTATTGGGTAACTCATCCTTTCTATGACAATGGCCCTAACGATTTGGGTATTGGCTGGAATCTGTTGGTGAGTTTACGCAGAGTCGCGATCGGCTATAGTCTCGCATCCGTAATTGCTGTTCCTTTAGGGATCTTGGTTGGGATGTCGAAAATAGCCTTTAAAGCATTTAATCCCTATTTTCAACTGCTCAAGCCTGTATCTCCCTTGGCCTGGTTACCTCTGGGTTTATACATGTTTCGAGATTCGGAAATGACGGGTATTTTCATTATTACGATCGCGAGTATTTGGCCAACATTAACCAATACAGCTTTTGGCGTTGCCAATGTTGACCCCGATTATCTCGATGTATCCAAAACCCTAGGAGCTTCAAAGTGGCGCACGATCTTTAAAGTTATTATTCCTGCGGCCTTACCGAATATTATTTCTGGACTAAGGATCAGCATGGGAATTTCTTGGCTGGTAATTGTGGCGGCGGAAATGCTTTTGGGAACGGGCTTAGGCTATTTTATTTGGAACGAATGGAACAACCTTTATATTCCCAATATTTTAGTTGCCATCTTCATTATCGGCATTGTAGGCATTATCCTTGACCAAATCTTTGCCTATCTAGAAAAACTAGTATCCTTTGGCAAGCAATCATCATGAATAGTTCATCATCAACTCAAAACTCTCCCGTTACCATCGATAATGCCAGTGAAGTTCAAATCTCTTTACGCCATGTCTCCAAAACCTTTTCTGGTAGGACTGGTTGGCTCAATAAAATTACTGGGCAAGCTTCCTCAGACTTTATCGCGATCGAGGATATTAATCTAGATATTGAACATAATACTTTCGTCTCGATTATTGGCCCCTCTGGTTGTGGCAAATCAACTCTGCTAAATATCATTGCAGGCTTAAGTTCTGCCACCAGTGGCGAAGTCACAATCAATGGTCAAATAATCGATAAGCCTGGGCCCGATCGCGGTATGGTCTTCCAAAACTATGCTCTCATGCCTTGGATGACAGTCGAAGGTAATATTAAATTTGCGGTCGAAACTGTCTATCCTAAAATGTCTGATAAGCAGCAAAAGCGGATTGTCAAGGAAAATCTCCAATTAGTTGGTCTGGAGGGGGCAGAAAATAAACGTCCCCATGAATTATCAGGAGGGATGCGTCAAAGGGTAGGTATTGCTAGAGCTTTAGCAATTAATCCCCAGATTTTACTGATGGATGAACCCTTTGGTGCTTTGGATGCTTTGACTCGTGGTTTTCTACAAGAAGAAGTCGAACGGATTTGGGAGCAGCAGCGTAAAACTGCAATTATGATTACCCATAGTATTGATGAAGCCTTATTATTATCTGATCGTATTGTCATGATGACTAAAGGTCCCGCGGCTCGAATTGATGAGGTCTTAGAAGTTCCTTTCTCCCGTCCACGCGATCGCACTAAGGTAGAAAATCATCCTGCCTACTTGGAATTGAAACAGGAAATGGAAGATCATTTATATCGAGAAACACGAGCAGTCGAAGCCGCGAGAATCAGTTAACAGTCATCAGTTAACAGTCATCAGTTATCAGTTAGCAGTTATCAGTTTTTAATAATTTAAGGAGAAATCAATTATGGCAATTTCAGAAATTACTGAAAAACTATTAGCAGCCAAAAAAGCTAAAGGCGTTACTTTTGAAGATTTAGAGAAAATTGTTGGTCGAGATGAGACTTGGATTGCCTCGGTGATCTATCGTCAAGCCAGTGCTGATTTAGACGAAGCAACCAAAATTGTCACAGCTTTAGATTTACCCGAATCACTGGCCGAGCCTTTAACGGTTCCTCCCCTTAAAGGATCTTTAGATCCGCAAATTCCTACTGATCCTTTGATCTATCGTCTATATGAAGTTATGCAAGTATACGGTATGCCCTTAAAAGCCGTCATCCATGAAAAATTTGGCGATGGAATCATGAGTGCGATCGATTTTTCGATTGAAGTTGATAATGTACCCGATCCGAAAGGCGATCGCGTCCAAATTACGATGTGCGGTAAGTTCTTACCTTATAAGAAGTGGTAGTAGTGTCGCCAGTAGAGACGTGTCGCCGACACGTCTCTACCTAGGTATTTAACTAAAGCATGAAATATTGACCATTAAACATTGACTATTGAAGCAACAGATTATTACGAGTAAAAGACTATTTAAGTTTTTAGATAAACAACAGTTTTCTGAATACATCAGAAGTGTAACTTGGTCCCCATCTGGCGATCGCTTATCTATTATTTCTGCTCAGGGAGAACTGGCGCTATGGCAAAAGAATCAGCTTAACTTTTTACAATTAGCAAGTAATTCTTCTTTAGATTGCTTGGGATTTTCTGCTGATGGACAATTGCTGGCAGCGGGAGGACAAGCTGGAATAATTCAAATTTGGCGATTAATGGAACAGTCCCAAACTTTTGAATTAATCGATACTCTCGATTGTGGGGCAGCTTGGATTGATTCTCTGGTTTGGCATCCTCAGCGTAATCTTTTAGCCTTTGCGGTTAATCGTGAACTTAAAATTTGGGATGCTCAGTCTCAAGAGATTTCGCAAAACCTTGACTTTGAAGTTTCTTCTATATTTAATTTAGCTTGGCATCCTCAAGGAAATTTCTTAGCCGCTAGTGGACATGGTGGAGTACAAGTTTGGCAAAGTGATAATTGGCAACAAAAACCTTATCAATTGCAGGTTCCTGGAGCCAGTCTCGATTGTGCTTGGTCATCTGATGGAAAATATTTAGCTTCAGGTAATTTAGATCGGACAATTTCTTTGCTTAATTGGGATAATCCGCCTCCCTGGTTAATGCAAGGTTTTCCAGGCAAGGTGAGTCAGGTTACTTGGTCTAATGATGCAGATAAGCCTTTACTTGCTGCTTCCTGTCAAGAAGGAGTTACTATCTGGCAGTTCGATGATCAGTCAAAAAATTGGCACAGTAATGTTTTACAACATCAAAAGATGGTTCAGGCGATCGCATTTTCTCCGAATTCAGCTTTTTTAGCTTCTGCGGGCAATGATGGTGAACTTAAAATTTGGCAAGAAAAAAAACTGATACAAACTCTTAAAGTAAAAGGCGGCTTTTCCTCTCTGGCTTGGCATCCTACAGGTCAATATCTAGCAGCAGGAACCCAAAATGGGGAATTAACTATTTGGCAACTTGTCTCATCTGGCAAAGGATTTGGTAATAGCTAGATATGAATTATTAACTATATTTATTTGGGACTAAATTATTATGAATTTATTCACAAAATCGACACCTAAAGTTGACCTAGAAAAACTGCAACAGATTAAAAGCTGGACTTATCATAATTTAGCGATCGCACCAGAAATATCTATTTCTATCAGTCAACTGCAATGTCATGAACCAGATTGTCCAACCTTAGAAACAGTGATTGCTGTGATGACTAATCCCCCAAGGCAATATAAAATTCACAAAAGCGCATCAGAAATTACAGAAGAAGATATTAAGCAAATTGCCAACGTGTAAGTAACTATTAACTAATAATTATGATTGCAACTATTGAAAATAAAGCCGTTCCTGTTACCGTGCTAACTGGCTATCTCGGAGCAGGCAAAACAACTTTACTCAATCGGATTCTGACCTATGAACATGGTAAAAAAGTGGCTGTAATTGTCAATGAATTTGGTGAAGTTGGCATCGATAATCAGTTAGTAATCGATGCCGATGAAGAAATATTTGAAATGAACAACGGTTGTATCTGTTGTACTGTTCGAGGAGATTTAATCAGGATTATCGGTAACTTGATGCGTCGGCGAGATAAATTCGACCATTTAGTTATAGAAACCACAGGTCTTGCTGATCCTGCTCCAGTAATTCAAACATTTTTTGTTGATGAAGAAATTCAAACGCAAATGGATTTGGATGCGGTAGTCACCTTAGTTGATGCCAAACATATTTGGGATCATTGGGATAGCGATGAAGCCCAGGAACAAATTGCTTTTGCCAATGTCATTTTGCTCAATAAAACCGATCTCGTAGACTCGCAGCAGCTTACAGAATTAGAACAAAAAATTCGAGTCATGAATGGGATGGTCAAAATCTATCGCACTCAAAATGCTGATATTGGGATGGATTCTGTATTAGGAGTCCGCGCTTTTGATCTAGATCGTGCCTTAGAAATTGATCCAAAATTTCTGGGTGAAGATGCCCATGAACATGATGAATCAGTTTTTTCTTTCGCGATCGTCGAATCAGGAGAAATTAATCTTGATAAATTAAACAACTGGCTAACGGAATTATTGCAAACTCAAGGACCTAATATTTTTCGGATGAAAGGGATTCTGAATATAGCAGGAGAAGATAATCGCTTTGTCTTTCAGGGAGTTCATATGATTTTTGACGGTAAACCCGATCGCCCTTGGAAGGCAGAGGAAACTCGGAAAAATGAATTAGTCTTTATCGGTCGTAATCTTGATGCCGAAAAATTACGTCAGGACTTTTTAGCTTGTTTTGTTTAATATTGATTGTCTACTTGTAACTACCTTATCTTTTAAAATCTATGGAAACTAAACCCCCTCTCCCTCCATTTACCCTAGAAACCGCAACTGCTAAAGTCCAAGCGGCGGAAGATGGTTGGAATACTCGCAATCCAGAAAAAGTTGCACTCGCTTACACTGTTGATTCTCAATGGCGCAATCGTGCAGAATTTATTAATGGCAGAGAAGAAATTGTGGCTTTTCTCAGAAGGAAATGGGACAAAGAATTGGATTATCGTTTGAAAAAAAGACTTTGGAGTTTCATGGATAATCGGATTTCAGTTTGTTTTGAATACGAATGGCATGATGATGGAGGCTTTTGGTATCGAGCCTATGGCAACGAAAATTGGGAATTTGCCGAAAATGGCCTAATGATGAGAAGAGAAGCCAGTATTAACGATGTGCCGATTAAAGAATCCGAAAGGAAATTTCTTTGGGAGAGGACTAATTAGAACTAGTTTAGGATTATTTGCGATCGCTTTATTTCGCGATCGCGCAATACTCGACAAAAACACCATGTAATATGAAAGGTGCATAAACCTGAATAATCTTTCCCTTAAATATTTTTTTTACATTTAGCCTGACTACTTACATGTTATTCGGCTCAAAGAGTTTCCATTTTTAAAGTTTATAATTTTTCATATTTTTTGGTTTGGCGATCGCATAAAGAGAAGTGCTACGCGATCGCAAAGTAAAACAAAATGACCACTTTTCTTTTTTTGCGACACAGTCAGATTTCTGATAGGATAAACCCACCTTTTATAATACTTATTCCTTGCGTGTCAAAACTCCTACCATCTTACAAATGGAAGCTGTCGAATGTGGTGCTGCTTCCTTAGCGATCATACTTGCATACTATAACCGTATCGTTCCTTTAGCCGAACTTCGGATTGAATGTGGAGTTTCCCGTGATGGCAGCAAAGCCTCTAATTTAATCCTAGCTGCTAGACGCTACGGTATGGAAGCAGAAGGATTTAAAGCAGAACATCTAGAACAGCTCACAGAATTAGCTCCTCCCTTCATCGTTTTCTGGGATTTTAATCACTTTCTAGTCGTAGAAGGATTTAGCAAAAAATGGGTATTTTTGAACGATCCTGCCACTGGTCCAAGAAGAATTGACTGGTCAGAATTTGATCAGAGTTTTACTGGGGTTGTCCTAGTTATAGAACCCGGGTCTGACTTTCAACAAGGAGGACGAAAACCAAATGTCATTATAGCCCTTATTGAACGCTTGCGAGGTTCGATAGGCGCAATTTTATACTGCATTTTAGCAGGATTTCTCCTAGTGCTCCCAGGTTTAGCGCTACCGGTTTTCACTCAGGTATTTATCGATGAGATTCTGGTCGAAAATCGTGCTGAATGGCTGCGTCCCCTAATTTTGGGAATGATCATTACTACGGTTTTTCAAGCAATTTTGACATTTTTACGACTGCGTTATTTAAGAAAGCTGAGGATTAAGCTCGCTGTGGGGATGTCGACCCGTTTCCTCTGGCATATTCTCAGATTACCGATCCGATTTTATGCCCAGAGATATGCCGGAGAGATTAGTAATCGTACCAGCTTAAACAATAAAGTAGCTCAAGTACTTTCGGGTCAATTGGCAACCACGGTGATTGATGCCGTTATGATCTTGTTTTATGCCTTAGTTATGGTTTCCTATGATGGAATATTGACTTTAATCGGCATTTGTTTTGCTGCGATTAATGGCTTAGCTTTGAGGTGGGTTGCCCGACAGCGAGTAGATGCCAATATACGTTTAGTACAAGATTGGGGAAAAGCTTACGGAGTCGGGATTGCCGCACTTCAAAGTATCGAAACCTTAAAGGCATCAGCCTTAGAATCGGATTTCTTTGCCCGTTGGTCTGGTTATTATGCCAAAGCCGTCAGTGCCCAGCAAGATTTGGAAGTAACCAATCAGATCTTGGGAATTTTGCCAGTATTTT
Organism: Cyanobacteria bacterium P01_F01_bin.143; assembly: GCA_039190385.1. Taxonomy (GTDB): domain Bacteria; phylum Cyanobacteriota; class Cyanobacteriia; order Cyanobacteriales; family Xenococcaceae; genus Xenococcus. The sequence goes on from JBCCYD010000051.1 coordinate 11,812, forward strand.
TAACTTCTTTAACTTCGATGTTAATTCTCGCAGTCGGTGGTTGGCGTGTCATTGATGGCAATCTCAGTATTGGGATGTTGGTAGCCTTTCAAAGTTTGATGTTGAGTTTTCAGCAACCGATTAATACTTTGGTTGACTTTGGTACAACGCTTCAGGAATTAGAAGGAGATTTAAATCGTTTAGATGATGTTTTGGGTAATTCTCTTGATCCAGAACTGAAGAGACGTGTCGGCGACACGTCTGTACAAAAGTCACAAGTTAAAAGGGATAATTTTGATGGGCGTCTGCAAGGTTTTGTGGAGTTACGGGATGTTACCTTTGGTTATTCTCATGTTGAGCCACCTTTGATTAAAAATTTTAGTCTTTCGTTGCAACCAGGACAGCGAGTTGCTTTTGTTGGGGCAAGTGGTTCAGGTAAATCAACTTTGGCGAAGCTTATTGCAGGACTTTATCAACCTTGGTCGGGAGATATTTTGTTTGATGGCGTCTCTAGAAGTACAATTCCCCGAGAAGTTTTGGCAAGTTCTTTGTCGTTGGTGGAACAAGATATCTTTTTATTTGGTGGGACGGTACGGAATAATTTGACTCTTTGGGATGATACTGTAGTTGATGAGCAACTGATTCGAGCCTGTCGGGATGCTGCGATCCATGAAACGGTGATCTCGATTCCTGGGGGATATGATGGGAAATTGTTAGAAGGTGGAATTAATTTAAGTGGGGGGCAGCGTCAAAGGTTGGAAATTGCCCGGGCTTTAGTGAAAAATCCGGCAATTTTGGTGATGGATGAGGCGACTTCGGCTTTAGATGCTCAGACAGAGGAGATTATTATTGAGAATTTGCGATCGCGTAATTGTAGTTGTATTTTAGTTGCCCACCGCTTGAGTACCATTCGAGATTGTGATGAAATTATTGTTTTGGAGCAAGGAAAAGTAGTACAACGTGGTACTCATGAGGAATTATGGCAAGAAGGCGGAGTTTATGAACGATTGATTAGCACTGAATGGTAGTTTAAGTTAACTAAAAGGTTGAGATTCTTTTTTCACGCATGATTTTGAAACTTGTTGCTTAGATTTGATTTTGTCTGGTTTTGATTTCATGAGATTAGTGTTATTTAGTTTCACTATAGAATATTACCATTATGCTCTAATTTGTTAATATTTTCTTAATGTATTAAATGAGAAACTGTTAATATAAAACTTAAAAACTAAACAATACTAATGGAATAGTTTAACCCTCCTTTCTGATAATTGCGATGGGACCTCCAGCCAAAGTTTCTAGTTGTTCTAAGGAAAGTGATTGTAGTGGTATTTGTGAACAATTCAATCTTTGTAAACGAGTTGTTTTTTGTTGCTTTTTCATTTTTCTTACTTAGTAATTTAATTTGAAGCCTTAATAAAGAATAATGTTTGATATCAGGTAAATATGCAGCTTGAGATTGGATTTACTGAATTAAATAGAAAAATAAGCATGTTTTTTAAGAAATATTGCTTCTCGTAAAAAAACAAGTTTACTTTTTACAATACATTAAGCCTGTACTTTTGCTTGTCGAAACTAGACATAAGATAACTCTAAATATTCAATCTTTACCATTAAATAAAATCAATGAACAACAACTCAAACCAAAATAAATTACAGCTTGAAAAAACTGAAAAGCTTAAAAAACTAGATCTTGAAGAACTGGAGAAAGTATCTGGTGGTCCTAGAAGAATGGTTATACCTGCTATTGCTTCACCATCATTCTATTGATAGCTAAAACTAAAATTAGTTTTTTTTCGGCAATATTTTCTGGAAATTTACGAGATCGCGTTTCTACCATTACCCAGATATGCGATCGCCCTAGCGAAAGTATAATGCGAAATTTACCAACCTATTTTTTGTACTATTCAGGTAAAGACAATGAAAAATAACTCAGATAACAATAAATTGCAGCTTGATAAGACTGAAAAGCTTAAGAGACTAGATCTTGAAGAGCTTGGAAAAGTATCTAGTGGTTGCAGAAGGTTTGCCCTTACGCGGACGGAAGGCTCTTATGCCGACCCGAGTCCTGAGTAGTAGGAAACACTAAGCAAACGACAAAATCCATTTACTATTAGGTAAAACTAATGAAAAACAACTCAGATAACAATAAGCTGCAACTTAAAAAGTTAAACATGAGGAAACTTGAGAAAGTAGTCGGAGGAATACCCCGTAGGAGAGGTGCCAGACCTGACCCTAGCTAATCATTTCACGGCATAAGCCTAAACCAAAGTAAACAAAGCTAATTCTCCGCACGAATGAAAGAAACCGCACTGCAAGAACTAGCATCAATTCTCAATCCCCATAACCAAATACCCCAAGGAAAAACCCCCCTATTAATTGCCTTAGGGGAAATAGGCAAAGCCTTGGGGATAACCATTCATCCTCCCGCTAAATCAGAAACTACTCATAATCTAGAAAGCATTGCCCGCGCTTCAGGTTTTCGGACTCGTCGGGTCACACTCTCCCATAACTGGTGGAAAAAAGACTGTGGCTGTTTACTCGCATTTACCAAAGAAGATAATCGCCCCGTTGCCCTACTAACTATCAAAGGCGCAAAATACGAAATACTTGACTCGATAGACCTAACTCGTCAAACCGTAACTAGTGCGATCGCAGCTAAACTGAAACCTCATGCCTATAGTTTTTATCGACCGTTACCCGATAAAGAAATCACATTTTTTGATATTTTCCAATTTGCCTCAAGAGGTAGCATTCCCGACTTAATAAAAATCTGCTGGGTGGGAATTGTCGCAACTTTTTTTGGGATGTTCACTCCACAAATTACAGGTATCCTGATCGACTATGCCATTCCCGATGCCAATCGTAATCTATTAATTCAAATAGGATTAGGATTATTAGCTGCCAGCTTTGGCGTAATGATCTTTCAATTAGCCCAAAGTTTTGCCATTCTGCGAGTACAAACCCAAGCTAGTTTTAATACTCAAGCTGCGGTTTGGGATAGATTGCTCAAACTAAAACCAGCTTTTTTCCGGCAATATTCCACTGGTGATTTACACGATCGCGTTTCCGCCATTACTCAAATTCGCAATCTTCTCAGTGGAAGTATTTTACGCATTATTTTTACTAGTCTATTCTCCCTGCTAAACCTAGGATTACTATTAGTTTATAGTTTTCCTTTAGCCTTAATCGCAGTTGCCATAGCTTTTATAACAGTAATTATTACTAGCATCTCTGCAATAATTACTCGTCAAAAAATACGACCTCTACAACAGCTTTCAGGAGAAATATTTGGACTAACAGTGCAATTAATTGGTGGAGTCTCCAAACTACGAGTCGCCGCAGCCGAAGCAGAAGCCTTTGCTTGCTGGGCAAAAAAATATACTCAGCAGGTCAAACTAATCTTGAGTACTCAGTTAGTCGAGGATATCATCACAACTTTCAATGTTATTTTGCCAGCAATCAGTTCTATGCTCCTATTTGGGCTAGCAGTTCAACAAGTCTCAGAAACAGGACTTTCCACAGGAACTTTTCTGGCATTTAACACTGCTTTTATCATCTTTATTGCTGGTGCTACACGCTTAAGTAACAGTCTCATTGATATTTTAGAAGTAACAATATTTTGGGAACGTGTCCAACCGATTTTACAAGCCAAACCAGAAGTAGATCGCCAAAAATTTCATCCAGGGAAGCTTTCTGGGGAGCTGAGATTAGAACAAGTTTGTTTTCGTTACCACCAGGATAGTCCATTAGTTTTAGATCGGATTAACTTAGAAGTTAAAGCAGGAGAATTTATTGCTCTTGTCGGCCCATCGGGCAGTGGGAAATCTACTATTGTAAGGTTATTGTTAGGCTTTGAAACACCAGCATCGGGAACGATATTTTATGAAGGCAAAGATTTATCAGGATTAGATATTGCCGCTATTAGAAGACAGTTGGGAGTAGTGCTGCAAAATGGACGAATTATGAGTGGTTCGATTTGGGAAAATATTGCTGGTGGCGCGATCGTTACCCAAGAGGAGGCCTGGTTAGCATTACAGATGGCAGGATTAGCTGATGATATTGAAGCGATGCCAATGGGAATCCATACAATCATTTCCGAAGGAGGTGGGAATCTTTCAGGTGGACAAAGACAAAGATTATTTATTGCTCGTGCCTTGGTACATAAACCACAGATTTTATTGTTTGATGAGGCAACATCAGCATTAGATAATCGTACTCAGGCAATTGTTACTGAGAGTTTAGAACAGTTGGGCATAACTCGGATTGTGATTGCCCATCGCTTGAGTACGATTCGTTCTGCTGATCGAATTTATGTGTTGCAAAATGGGAAAGTAATACAGCAGGGAAGTTTTGAGGATTTGGTCGCCGTTGATGGCTTGTTTGCTGATTTGATGGCGCGACAGATGAGCTAGTACCGCTGCGCGGAAGTCAGAACTCAGAACGTTGAAATATCAAGCTTTTGCACTGTTGGGAATAATTAATTATTATGCTATGAGAGTTTCAAAATATTATCTGCGATGTAAACGCGATCGCAACTATTGAATCTGTAATAAAATGCTATTCTGAAACAGTGTTCAGTTTAAAGAGATCCCAAACCCAATGGTACAAGTAATTTCAGCCAGTGAACTGACGCTGAATGAAGTAGAAACCAAATTTAATCTACAACCAACAGAGGACGAACAGTTCTTTCCTGAATGGCACACTAATCTACCAGAAATTTCCAATCAAGAAAAAAAGTCCCTAGATCAAGTAAAGGCGGACTTTCTTTACCTCAATAAATATCCTCTATTTGAGGAAGCCGTCAAGATGGTAGTTCTTTCCCCCTTGTTAACAGCAGCAGGATTTTATCGTATGCCATTTCGTATCAGGGAAGAAGTGCCGATTCAACTTGCTCTAGAAGAAGCAGAAGAGATTGTTCGAGGAAGAATAGATGTCCTCGTAATTCAGGAACAATTTTGGGTACTAGTAATAGAATCTAAACAAGCAGGCTTTTCCCTCAAAACTGGTATCGCTCAAGCATTATCCTATATGGTGGCAGCACCGAATCAGAATCAATCTGTCTTGGGAATGGTGACCAATGGCAGTCATTTTATTTTTCTCAAATTAACACTAGGAGAAACTAATCAGTATGCTCTCTCTGATGAGTTTTCTTTGTTGAAACGGGGAAATGACTTGTATACTGTTCTAAGTATTTTAAAACATATTGGGAAAGAGATTTCCTAAATATTTATGATTAATGTCTGAGGAAAAACGTAGTATCTTTCGTCAACAAGCATTGGATCGTCTCTCTTCTCCAGAAAGACTAGATAGATTAATGCAAGTTGTCAGTCCCAAGGATTGGTTACCTTTGGGTGGCTTAGTAATTTTTGCACTACTAGCTGTTCTCTGGAGCATCTTTGGTAAAATCCCGATTACAGTTACAGGAAAGGGAATATTAATTAATCCCCGTCGAGTAGTACCGCTACAGTCACCGATTTCTGGCGAGCTAAAAGCTTTAAACATTAAAGATGGACAATGCATAGAGAAGGATGAAATCTTAGCTGTAATTGATCCTTCAGACATAAAACAACAATTACAACAACAACGAGATAAACTAAGTCAGTTAAACCAGCAATTAGCAGAAACTACTTTACTGCGTAAACAAAAAACTCAGTTAGAAATCGAAGCAATTACCTCTGAGCGCACTAGCTTACAACAAAGATTACAAGATGCGCAAAACTTGACTCCTCGTCTACAACAAGATGGTTTAAATAGTATTGTTGAACAACGCCGCAGTCTCCAGCAAAATCTTAGAGACGCACAAGAATTAACGCCTATACTCCAACAAAGAGTTACCAAACAACGAGAATTGCAACAATTAGGAGCAATTTCCCAAGAACGGGTTTTACAAGCAGAACAAGAATATCGGCAAAGTCGCCAGCAAATTTCCGAGATTCAAGCCCAGTTGCAACAGTTGCAGTTACAGGAAACTGAACTCCAACAAAGATATCGGGAAAATCTCAACAACATTACCCAAATTAACACTGAGTTAGAAAAATTAGATAGTCGAAATAAACAGCTAGAGCAGGATAATCTCGCTGCTAATAATCAAGAACAAAATCAAGTTCAAGAAGTGGAGCAGACGATCGCTCGTTTGGAGAAAGAAGTTGCAGATAAGAGTATTATCAAAAGTCCGCATACTGGATGCATAATCGAACTAACTGCTACGATAGGACAGTATCTGAACCCAGGGACTACTTTGGGAACTTTGCAAAATGAGGTCGAAACTAGTGGCATGATGGGTTTTACCTATTTTGCCGTTGAAGATGGGAAGAAGATTAGACCGCAAATGCCAATTTTAATTACTCCAGATACAGTCAAAAGAACTAGATTTGGGGGCATTGTGGGAGAAATTACGCAAGTTTCTGCTCTGCCAATTACTTCTGAAGGTGCGACTTCTGTGGTGGGGAATCCTGAAATAGTTAAACAATTGATGGGTGAGGCAGGGGGAAAAATAGAAGCGATCGCGCAGTTGAAACCAGACTCGAAGACTTTTAGTGGCTACAGTTGGTCTTCTTCTACTGGTCCACAGTTAGAAATCACTCCTGGAACAACAACAACTGTTAGAGTTACGATCGAACAGCGATCTCCAATTAGCTTTGTTTTGCCTATCTTACGGGAGTGGAGTGGAATTAATTATTAAAGGAAAGGCGATTTTTTTCTAACTCTTGAATCCGAGTTTTTGTATATTGAATTTCTTCGTATATATGCTTTAGGCGATCGCCATCTGTTAAAGGATTAAGATTTTGCAATTGTTCGGTGCAATAGTTTTGATATTTTAGACAATTAACCTGTTCCAAAGACGCGATCGCGTTAGCAATCCTTGATGGGGCACGATAAATATCTTCTTGGCTTTTTTCTTCCAGATAAAATAAACGAGTTACAGCTTGCATTTCACTAGGAAACTCTGGGGTTTGATTATGTAATTGATCGAGTAGGGGATTACTATCAATATCCGATGATTGACTAATCTGAGATTCTGCTTCAATAATTTCTTGCCACAAAAAACGATGCTGCGGCAAACTAAAAAGTAAATCTCTCTCTTCTAGTCTCTCTGTTATTTCTTCGCGATATCTAGGGCAATGGATATATATCAGTAAAAGTAAAGATTCGGCCTGTAATAATAATTCTTCTTCGGGAGTGGTGGCAATATCAAAAGATATTTTTTGGTTAAATTGTTTTTTCTTCTTCGAGCGAAAACTTCTATTTCTTCTTTTGGGAGCTAGTTGATTTTGTAGGGTTGCTACATTTTGAGGAACAATTCTCGATTCTCCTTGGGATAAGATTTCTGCACAATAATTGAGATAATAATTTCTTTGATTAGCATCTTGCAATAGATTTAGTAACTTGACCATTTCGGCTGCTACTTGTTGCATTTCATTGGCTAGTTTGAGATTTTTTCCTTGAATTACATTAGCTATTTGCCAATCGAGCCATAAAGGAGCATCTTGTACTGCTTCTTGATAAATTATGGCGGCATTATCGTGACTATTAATAAATTCATCAGCATCTTTGCCATCGGGAAGGTTAAGAATTCTTAGTTGTACTTGTCCTGAATAAACCAAATCTTTAACTTCGGAAATTGTTCTTTCAGTAGCTTTAATTCCTGCGGGATCACCATCAAAATTGAGAATAATTTGTTTGGAAGGTGTGTAACGTAATAATTGTTTGACTTGATAATGGGTAAAAGCGGTTCCTAATGAGGCGACAACGTTAGTAATTCCGGCAAGGTGAAGGGCAATCACATCAAAATAGCCTTCTACCACAATGACCTTATCCTGTTGAGAGATGGTTTTATGGGCTTTATCGAGAGCAAAGAGAGTTTTACTTTTATCGAATAGGGGAGTTTCAGGAGAATTGAGATATTTGGGTTTATCGTCACCGAGGGTGCGACTACCAAAACCGATCACTCTTCCTTTGGTATCGAAAATAGGAATGGTAACGCGATCGCGGAAGACATCGTAATAGCCATTGCCATTAGTGCGTTTTTTGATTAAACCAGCTTCAGCAACTAGATCTACGGGGAAGCGTTTTTGCTCGACTAGATAACGATAGAGAGTTTCCCAGCCTCCTGGAGCATAACCCAATTGGAATTGCGCGATCGCAGATTCGTCTAATTGTCTTTTTTGCTGGAGATATTCTAAAGCGGGTTTTCCTGGTTTTTGGCGTAATGCATGTTGGAAAAAATTATTAGTTACTGCCAGAATTTCGTATAGTTGCTCTTTGAGGGTTAATTGGCGTTGAATTTCTTGTCTTTCTTCTGGCTCAACTGTTTCTACGGGGATTTGATAACGTTGAGCTAAATCGAGGACTACTTCGACGAAAGATTGTTGGCCAATCTCCATGAGGAATTTAAAAGTATTACCACCAGCACCGCAACCGAAACAGTAATAAACTTGCTTTTCTTGGCTAACACTAAAACTCGGGGATTTTTCGTTATGAAAGGGGCATAATCCTGAATAATCTTTCCCCTTTTTTTTCAGTACTACATATTCGGAGATGACTTCAACAATATCAGCTCCTTGTTGAACTAATTCAATAGTATCTGGGTGAATGCGGGGGAATTTATCGCTCATTTTAGTAAAGTCAGTCCTAAAGGATACCGCTTCGCATAAAGAGACGTGTCGCCGACACGTCTGTACAAAATTCAAAAATCTTTCAAAGCAAGTTACATACTTCTATTCTAATATTTAGACAAGATACTAATAATTAAATTAGTTTGCTCAGTAGCTGTTCACATTTTTTAGATTTAATTTTCAGAGTAGCATTATACTGTTTGTCAAATCTTCTTTTGATATCTTCTATTTTTTTCATACCTGGCGTTCCAGTACCTTTTGTTGACACAACATAGCAATATTTTTTTATATAATTATTTTGCGCTAGATTTTTAATTGTTGCTTCTAATTGCTTAATCGCGTAATCTACTTTATTTCCCTTCAGTTCTACATAAATTTCTATGTACAATTCGTTATCTTCAACGGTGAGCAAATAATCACATTTTCTTTCTTTAATATTTAAACAACCATCTACCTGGGTTTTATAAATATCTTTTTGGCAATCATTAATTAAAATAAACTGACTCTTGTTTTCTTTGAGAGATATTTTGGGATCTTTAGTCTTGATTGTACATTGCTCATGATTTGGATAATCTTTTAGTGCCATTGGCAAACTTTGGATTCTAGATCCAATAATTCATCAAATTCTTCTTCAAATAGCTCTGATACTTCATCAATGATATTGGTGTCAATTAAATTATTCTCTGGTTCAATAATACTTTTAATTTTTCCGTCTTTTAAAGTATAAACTCCGATATCTTCGATATCTATAATTTGATTATGGGGCATGATCTTAAAGAGTTCTTCCTGTAATTTTTTTGCTTCTTCAGGTGGTTTATCATTAATCGCTTTGAGTACATTTCCGGCTTGAATAGAATGATTGAATGCAGTAAGTAAGTAAGGGCTATGAGTAGTTATAAAAAGTTTATTTCTTTTTTCCGTGATATTAAAGATTAAACTCATTAGCTCTACCATATATTTTTGTGCTTCAGGAAATAAATGGGCTTCTGGCTCTTCTATTACTAGACATAGTCTCTGATCTACAAATGATAATGTTGACAAAATTATTAGTATTGGTAAACTTTCTTGTTGCCCAGAAGAAGCATGAGCAAGACTAATTTTCCGTTGTCTACTACCATATGTTAACTGAATCATATCTAACCCATTTTCTCTAATATAGTCTCCGCATATTATTTTATTAAC
>JBCCYD010000052.1:0-21372 GCA_039190385.1 Cyanobacteria bacterium P01_F01_bin.143
CAGAACTGAAAGAATACTTTATTCGTTTAGCAAAATTATTATCAATTTCAGTTCATAGTTTATAAGCCTAAATGCTTGAAAATTTAAAGCCAAATAATGTCAGATGAAGAATAAATTTTTCAGTGGCAATGTAGTTAGGGTTTTAAGCTTTTCGGGTTGTTAATGGGGCTCCAATTAGATTTTTGACTCTTCACCATAAAATCGATCTAGCGTAATGACTTGGGAATCACTGCGCTCGAACAAGCTGCCAAGAAACTCTAGGTTTTAGGAAGAAAAACTAATGGCTACTTTTACTGTTACGAATAATAATGACAGCGGATTGGGATCTTTGAGACAAGCGATCGCAGATGCTAATGCCGCGATCGGTCTCGATACGATTGAATTCGACAATAGCTTAAGCGGACAGGAAATTATCCTCACCAGTGGAGAATTACAGATAACCGACGATCTAACTATTAATGGTCTTGGTGCAGATTTTCTCACTATCAGTGGCAATAATAATGACCGTGTTTTCCTTGTTGACGATGAGGACAATAATAATACGATTGATGTGACCCTTGATGGGGTAACCATTACTGAGGGCAATAGTGTCGATGGTGGCGGTATTTATAATCTAGAAAATCTCTTTGTCGCTAACAGTACAATCACCGAAAATGCAGGTATTAGTATTAATAATTTGTTAGGGTCGTTGAATGTACAAAACAGTATTATTTCAGATAATACAGGCGATGGTATTAATAGTGTATCAGGCAATTTAGACATAGCGAATAGCATTATTTCTGGCAATACTCAAAGAGGTGTTCGAGTCGCTACTCAAAATTTAACTATTACAGATAGTACGATTGCGGATAATACAGGCGGTGGCATGAGTCTTGGTAGCGCTGTTATCGAAATAATCAATGTTAATATTTCTGGGAATACAAGTATTTTTGCTGGAGCGGGCTTGTCCACAGGTGATGTCAACGGTACTATAACTAATAGTCGAATTACTAATAATACATCTAGCGGCGGCAGTGGAGGTGTATTTAATAGTGGGCTGGGGCCAACATTTAGGAATACTATTATTGCGGGAAACTTTGATAACAGCCCAGCAGGTGGTGAACGCTATCCCGATATACTCGATGAGGGAGGCATCGAGGGCAATGGCTATAATTTCATCGGAGATATTACTGGTGCCAACATTAATTCCTTTGGAGATCCAGGAGATTTATTTGGAACTAGTGATGATCCTCTTGAGTTGAGCCATATCATTGAAGGAACAAATGGAGACGACTCCATTTCTGGCGCAAACAGAATAGATCGCATTGAAGGAGGAGATGGCAATGACACTCTTCTTGGTCGAGGAGGGGTTGATGTCTTACTTGGCGAAGACGGCGATGACTCTCTTCTTGGCGGCAATGGCGATGATACCCTCAATGGAGGATTTGGTGCTGATATTCTGTTCGGTCAAGGGGATAATGATTACCTTGAAGGAGAGGATGGCAATGATACTCTCAATGGAGGAGCTGGTAATGACCAACTATTTGGCCAAGCGGGTGACGACTCTGTTTTGGGCAATAATGGCGATGATACGCTCAATGGTGGAACTGGTGCTGATATTCTAAATGGTCAAGGGGATAATGATTATCTGGTCGGAGGAGATGGTGATGATACGCTAAATGGTGGAACTGGTGATGATCAACTATTTGGTGACGCTGGTGATGATCGACTAATTAGCGGGGATGGGGATGATACGCTTAATGGCGGTCTTGGTCGAGATCTTTTATTTGGTGGGGCTGGCAGCGATCGCTTTCTGTTAGTTTCTGGTGTTACAGGCGATCGTGACATCATTCGAGATTATGAGGATGGAATAGATCGACTTTTACTCACTGGAGATCTCAGTTTTGATGATCTGAATATTGTTCAAAGTAATGCCAATACGCAAATTAGAGAAACAGCCACCAATCAAATCCTAGCGGTGATCAGTAGCATTGATGCAAACAATATTGATCAGCATGATTTTGAGTTTAGTGCTGGAGATAATGGTATTCGAGTGGAAGTCGAAGATTATGTTGATTTTTCCGACACAACTACTGGTAATACTGGTGGGGAATATCGCAATGATGATGTAGACATCGAAGTCACTACTGATATTGGTGGTGGATTCAATGTTGGTTATATCGAAGAGGGTGAATGGTTAACCTATAATGTCAATCTTGCTGAAAGCAGTTGGTATCAAGTTGTGGCTCGGGTGGCCTCGAATACCACTGATGGTCGAATCCATAATCTCGATGTTTCTATTGACGGTCAGTCTAGTAGCTTAGACTTTGAAGCTACTGGTGGTTGGCAAACTTGGACTGATGTTATTGGTGACAATATTAAATTAGACGCTGGCAGTCATGAACTACGTCTTGATATGGGCAGTTCTGGGTTTAATCTTAACTATGTTGATCTGATTCCTTTAGATGAAATTCGCATTCAAGCTGAAGATTATATAACCTATTCTGATACCACTCCGGGAAATACTGGTGGGGAGTATCGCAATGATGATGTTGATATCGAAGTCACTACTGATATTGGCGGTGGATTCAATGTTGGTTATATCGAAGAGGGTGAATGGTTAACCTATAATGCGATTATTCCTGAGGACGGTTTGTATCAAGTTGTAGCAAGGGTGGCTTCGAATACCACTGATGGAAGAGTTCATAATCTAGATGTTTCCCTCGATGGACAAAGTACTAGCTTAGGATTTGATGCCACCGGTGGTTGGCAAACTTGGACTGATGTGATTGGTGATAACTTAAATTTAACTGCTGGTCTTCATGAACTGCGTCTTGATATGGGTAGTTCTGGGTTTAATATCAATTATGTTGATTTAGTTCCCGTTGACATTTAATTTATTGCCAGTTTTGTTTTAGTTTACAAGTTTGACTCTAATGATTTTTTGAACTCTCCATGATCACATCAATAATTATCTAAAAAGGAGAAATTCATGGCTATTTTTACTGTTACGAATAACAATGACAGTGGATCGGGATCTTTGAGACAAGCGATCGCAGATGCTAATGTCGCGATCGGTCTGGATACGATTGAATTCGATAATAGCTTAAGCGGACAGGAGATTACTCTCACTAGTGGGGAATTACAGATTACTGATGATCTGAACATTAATGGGCTGGGTGCGGATTTCCTGACTATCAGTGGTAATAGTGCTTCCCGTGTTTTTGTCATTGATGATGAGGACGAGACTAATATCCTTAATAGAATTAATATAACTATTGATGGACTGACAATTACTGAGTCTTCTGATGTTGGTATTTTCACTCAAGAAAACTTAACTGTCACTAACAGTGTCATTTTCAATAACGCAGGAACTGGTATTTTTAGTTCATTCGCTAATTTAACAGTAGCGACAAGTATTATTTCAGGCAATACAGGCAATTTTGCTGGAGGGATCTCTATTATTCAAGGAGGATTTTTGAGACTGACTGACAGCACTATTTCAAATAATATAGGTCGCGGTATTATCGCTGGCAGAGCTGGTTATCTCATAGAAAATAGTACTATTTCGGGAAACACCACAACTGGTAGCGGAGGTGGTATTTCTGGGGATCAGGCTGTTGGAACGGTGATAAATAGCACCATCACTAACAATATTGCTGATAGCGACGGTGATGGAATTGGGGATGGTGGTGGTGTAGCGAATCCTGGTACTCACTCAATACAGTTTGAAAATACTATTATTGCTGGCAATTTCGACAATAGTCCAGCAGGGGAAACCATCAACCCTGACGTATTTCAACCAACTCTTGGTATTAGGAGTAATGGCTATAACTTAATTGGTGATATTACCGGGGTTGATACTGATGTTTTTGCTGAGACTGGAGATCTATTTGGCAGTAGCAGCAGCCCCCTTGATCCATTACTTGGGCCACTTCAAGACAATGGTGGTTTCACTCCAACCCATGCTTTGTTAAATGGTAGTCCGGCGATCGATGTAGGCAATCCCAATTTATTTGAGTTACTGACTCCATTTGATCAACGTAGTGTAATATTCTTTCCCCGAGTTTTAGATGGAGATGGTGATAGTAATGCCACTGTTGATATTGGAGCCTTTGAATTTGCCAATCTTATTGAAGGAACCCCTGGTGATGATTCTCTGAACGGAACGGCCGTCAGCGATCGCATTTTTGGTGACGATGGTAATGATACGCTTCGTGGTCGTGGTAGTTTCGATATCTTGCTCGGTGAAGCTGGTGATGACTCTCTCCTTGGTGGCAATGGTGATGACATTCTTAATGGTGGAATTGGTGCAGATATTCTGTTCGGTCAAGGTGATCATGATTATCTGGTCGGAGATGATGGCAATGATACTCTCAATGGTGGAGCTGGTGATGATCAACTATTTGGTGAAGCTGATGATGATCGATTAGTTGGCAACAATGGTGATGACATTCTTGATGGTGGCATTGGTGCAGATATTCTGTTCGGTCAAGGGGATAATGATTATCTTGTCGGAGGAGATGGTAATGATACTCTCAATGGTGGAACTGGTGATGATCAACTCTTCGGTGAAGCTGGTGATGATCGATTAATTGGCGGTGATGGAGATGATACGCTTAATGGCGGTCTTGGTCGAGATCTTTTATTTGGCGGAGCTGGCAGCGATCGCTTTCTGTTAGTTTCTGGAGTGACAGGCGATCGTGACATCATTCGAGATTATGAGGATGGGTTAGATAGATTGGTCTTAACTGGCGATCTCAGTTTTAATGATTTAACTATTGTTCAAAGCAATGCCAATACACAAATTAGAGAAACTGCCACCAATCAAATCTTAGCGGTGATCAATAACATTGATGCTAGTAATATTGATCAGCATGATTTTGAATTTGGTGGAATTCGAGTTGAAGCCGAAGATTATGTTGATTTTTCCGACACGACCGTCGGGAATACTGGTGGAGTTTATCGTAGTGATGATGTTGATATTGAAGATACTACCGATATTGGTGGTGGATTTAATATTGGTTATATCGCCGAAGGAGAATGGCTAACCTATAACGTTAATCTTGCTGAAAGCGGTTTATATCAAGTTGTAGCAAGGGTGGCATCGAATACTACTGATGGTCGGATTCATCATCTCGATGTTTCTCTTGATGGACAAACTACTAGTTTAGATTTTGAGGCCACTGGTGGCTGGCAGTCTTGGACTGATGTGATTGGTGATAACTTGAACCTGAGTGCTGGTAGTCATGAACTGCGTTTTGATATGGGTAGTGCTGGGTTCAATATTAACTATGTTGATCTTATTCCCTTAGATGAAATTCGTATTCAAGCCGAAGATTATTTAACCTATTTTGATACTACTCCTGGTAATACTGGTGGGGAGTATCGCAATGATGATGTTGATATCGAAGTTACGACTGATATTGGCGGTGGATTCAATGTTGGTTATATCGAAGAGGGCGAATCTTTAACCTATGATGTTGATATTCCTGAGTCTGGGTTATATCAAGTGGTAGCTCGTGTGGCCTCAAATACAACTGATGGTCGAGTTCATCGTCTCAATGTTGTTATTGGTGGAGAGAGTACTAGTGTAGGATTTGATGCTACTGGTGGTTGGCAGTCTTGGACTAATGTGATTGGTGACAACCTGAATTTGGATGCGGGTAGCTATGAACTGCGTCTTAATATGGGTAGTTCTGAGTTTAATGTTAATTATGTTGATCTAATTCCTGTTGATCTTTAGATTCTTATCAGTTCTTCTGGCGATGAGTCGCTAGTTGTTGCTGATGAAGGTAATTCAGATTTCTAATTCTTGAATTGCCTTTTCAACTTCAACTAAAATATCAACATCACTTTCTGTTGTAAAATCATCTCTTAATACTAAACCAAATAAGGACAGGACAATTAAGGATTATTTATTAACAAGAGTCACTGGGGAAATAATTAACTCAAATTTTTCAGGCGTCAGAATAACATTTTCATAATCAAAACCACCAACCAACTTATCATCGGGAATGGCTAAATCTACTGCGTAGCCTTCAGGATTTTCATAGCATTCTACTATCGTTCCTTGTGTTCCTTTAGAAATAATTCGCTTACCAAAGTCTGTAGAAACATCGACTAAGGTGATGATTGCATCATAAATATTAGCTTTCATTTATTATCTCCTTTTATTGAGAAATCTTGAGCCAATTACTAATCAATCTTGGGATGCTTTTACCGCGATCAATTTGCCATTTAGTAATCAGGTTTCCTTCTTGTTCATTTAATCCTCTAATGGGAACTTGAACTTCAAATCGAAGACCGTAAATACTTGGTTCTTCTTGAGTAGCAGGAAGGTTAGAAATTTTGGCTCGTAATTGGTTAATAATATCTTTTGTCGCTATCTGACGACCTTGAGGACTATTTACATCATATCCAATTGCTGCAAAAGCTATCCATTTTCCTTGATTATTAGGATTCTCAGGATTTAAGGAGTATTGCTTAAATTTTCGCTCATCAATTTCTGCTTTCTCGGCATTGGGTAAAGATTTTCCGAATTCCCACACTTGTTCCATGGGCTACAGTGTAGAGCCTAATTTTGAATCTTTCAATATTCAAGTAGATTTGCAAATGCTTGTAATTCTTGCTGACTTTAGAATTATCCTGCAAATTAAGACTAAAGCAGGATTCAAAATAGAACGTTAATCAATCAAATTTATTTGGATGTAATTTGAGACATCTCCTCGATTTCTTCAGGTGTCAGAGACTTGAGAGGATTTTTGCCAATACGAAGGTCATTGATCCAATCTTGTCGTATTCGCTTTAATTTATCTAATGATTCTTGAGTATATTTAGCTTTTGTCTGATCTCTGTTTATCCAATCAAGGTTATCTTCAAAATCTTTAATTGCTCCTTCAAAATCACCACTCATGGTTTTAGCAATACCACGAATTCCCCTAAATCTTCCAGGCTCAGATTCAAGCTCCACTATTTTGTCACAGGAATCCAATGCTTGACTGGAATTACCATATAAAATGCTTACCCAACATATGTTGTAAGCAGAGGGAAAAAGCAATGCTTCTACGTTTGAGTTAATACGATCTTTCCACGTTTTCAGACTTTCTAAAGCTCCGTATTTTCCAAAGCCATCTCTTTGAATAATCCCACGAATGACTAGCTCTCTAGTTCGTTTTTCAGGATCAAGGCTTAGAGTCTCTGTTATTAGTTCTAATTCTGTTGCGATTCTTAGTGGTTTTAATGCTCCTTCATAATCTCGTGAGAAAAACTTATGTGCAGCTAAGTCAAAATAAGTACGAGCTGTAATGTATATTGCTTCTTTTTCTGGTTCAATACTCAAATCAGAATTTATATCTAAAGCTTTTTGAAATGCAGCTGTTGATTCTTTAATATTTCCTTGTTTAGCCTTTTCTATCCCTTGTTGCAAATTCCTCTGAGCGGAGTCTTTTACTCCCTTACAAAGTTGACGCTCTTGTTCTTCTATATTGGGATTATTTTTTAGATAGTGACCTATCCAGTAACACCCTTGACTCTGTAAATTATCTAGTTCTAAATCCCATAATTTTGCTTCTGTAAATTCACGAAGCACTTCATTTTCATTAACAATAGTTGAAGCTACTTTTTTCCCATCGGGGCTAAATTTCGTTACAGTGTTATCAAAACCAACGTTTGTACCATTATTGACTAAAGTTATAGGTATTGAGCCACTCAAGAGCCATAATTTCACCTTCCCACTGCCACCTGAAACTAGCATTTTTCCATCTAAGCTGAAGCTAATACTATTAATAGAACCATTATGCCCCCATAAAGTATCGATTTCTTGACCTTTCATGTTCCATATTTTGATAATCCCGCTACTATCACCAGAAGCAATAATTTTTCCATCAGGACTGAAGCTAATGCTATTAACTGAACTTACGTGACCTTTTAATGTATGTAATTCCTTACCTTCTAAGTTCCAAATTTTGATAGTACTATCTCCACTGCCGGCAGAAGCAATGATTTGTCCGTTAGAACTAAAATTTACACTTTGAACTGAACTTCCATTATGTTTGCCAAGAATATACAGTTCTTTTTTACTAATATTCCACAGTTTTATGATCCCATTATAACTACCAAAAACAATATTTTCTCCATCGGGACTAAACTTTATGCTCTTTATTCGACTCTCATTTTTATCAAGAACTTCTAATTCTTGACCTTCTAAGTTAAAGATTCTAATAATACCATTTTCAAATCCTAATGCAATTTCCCCTCCTTTTGGATTCAAATCTAAGCTAGAAAGTTTATCTTTCCGATTCTCTTTCACACTATCTTCTATTCTGCCAAAAAAAGTATTTTTCGTACTCCCAATTTTCCATCTCCTAATTATATACTTGTTAATGGCTGGCTTCAAAGCTCCAGTCACAATAATTTTTCTATCATGACTAAAATCAAGGAAACGAACTTGACCTATCTCACCGTGATATGAAACAAATTTATAAGATCTAGGTCTATCTAAATTCCAAAGTTTGACTGTTCCATCATCACTTGCTGAGGCAACTAATTTACCATTATTGCTAAACTTGATTCTCTTAACTGTATTTTTGTGTTTTCCAAGCGTGGTTAACTGACTATTATTCCAGATTCTGACCGTACCGTCTCTGTGACCTATCACAAAAGTATTCCCGTTAGGACCTATCTGAAAACTAGAAATTCCAGAGAGAGGCTTCTTCAAATTACGACTCAAGTTAGGAACTGTTCTAATTAATTCACCTTCACGCTTCCATAATCTTAAAACTCCATCTTTTCTACCAAAAGCAATAATCCTACCATCAGGGCTAAAATCAATACTATCAATTTCTTGATTGCTAGCGTTTTCATTGTCTTCTTCAATAGTGCGGATTTCTTTGCCATTAAAATCCCATAATTTAATTAAACCATCATTACTCCCAGAAGCAATTATTTTCTCATTAGGACTAAACTTTATACTGTTGACTGTTTTATCATGTCCTTGAATAGTACGAATTTCTTGATAGCTTAAATCATACATCCTAATTGAACCCTCACTACTACCAGAAGCAATTAATTGACCATCAGGACTGAAACTCAGACAAGTGATTTGATTCTGATATCCAAAATAGTCTTTACTAGTCTTTTCTGCAGTAAAGCTTTTGACAATTCTTTCTTGGGGAATACTCCACAATTTTATTGTGCCAGTCTCATCAGCTAAGGCAATTAATTGACCATCAGGGCTAAAACTCATTTGCAAAAGCCTAGCATTGTCACCCCACCAAACTTTTATTTCCTTTCCTTCTAAGTTCCACAATCTTAGTGTCCCATCTCCACCTACTGAGGCAAGATACTTACCATCAGGACTAAAGCTAATATCATTGACGTTACCTTTATGGTTTTCAAGACGGTTACTTTCCCTTATGGAATACACTGCCTGTGCCAACGAGAATCTTACTTTAGCTTTAATCTCATCGTTAGTGCCGAATGTTTGCTTTAATTTTTTTGCGGCTTCTAAACTATCTATAAGGGAGGCTATAGGATCAGTTGAGAAAAGTGCTTTTGAAGAAGTGCTAAGTGCTTCTATTTGTCCTATTTGAGCTTGTCGCCACTGCCATCCTGCAACTCCTGCTAATAGCAAAGCTCCGAATAAACCACCAGTGAGTCCTAAAATCAAGTTTTTTCGACGTTTCTCTCGCTCTCTCTTCTCTTATATCCCGCAAAGATATACTAGCTTTGATGAAAACTTTTTCATTATCACTAATTTCTGCTGGACGCTTATGTTGCCAGTTTTCAGCGTCTACTAATGGTGCACCTCTTAATAATGCCCCTTCATCCCGCTTAGTACTTTCCCATTGATGTGATACGATTCTTAATTGCTCTTGCCAAACGCGAAACTTACGATCAGTTTCCATCCACTCCCTAAGTTGACCCCAATTTTGAATTAGAGCTTCATGGACAACTTCAACTGTCTCTTGCTCACTATCATTGCGACTTGTCACAACAAGCCTACTATCAGCTAAACCATCTTGGCGTGTAACTAAATCCCAATTTTCTTTGCCTAACTCCTCGCGATTAGCTCGCCTTCTTGTATCCTCAGTTCCCTCACCAGGACGAACCAATTGAATAAAAATCTGTCGTGCCTGTTCTTGTTCTTCTAATGTTAAATTCTTATACTTATCATCTGCATAATCAGCTAAAGCTCCTTTGACTTGACCGATCGCGTCATAAGCATTGTGAGTTAATTGTTTTCCTTCTCGCTTTTCCCACAACTCAGTTAAAGCAAATTCAAGCAAAGGTAAATTTCCTGGCTCATCTTCCACATCATTTAAAATGCGTTCTACTAATCCCGCTTCAAACGAAACTCCCAACTTTTCCGCAGGTTTTTCTATTACCTCCTTCAATTCCTTTCGGCTCATAGCGCCAAGCTTAATATCTTGATTTTGCAGCATATCCGCAAAAGGACGATAGCTCAGTGCATTTGCCAAAAAATCAGCTCGCATCGTTGTCACCAAAACAGTTGAAGATGATGCGACCGAATTAGAAGATTGAAAGCTGGTTAATAGACAATCTAAAAAACGACGACGAACTGTGGGATCAGAACATTGAGTGTAGAGTTCTTCAAACTGATCAGCAATCAATAGTATTCGGTGATTGAAATGATTTTGCTGAATTTTAGCCAAAACATCAGAAAGGGGAAAAGTCTTATCTTGCAGATAATTGGCTAGTTTTCTGGTTTGAGCTATTTGGTCTGTATCATCTAGCTCTGGTGTATAAAGAGGAACTAATGCTAAGGCAAGAGCATGAAAAGGATCGGACCCAGGACGAAAATGAGTAAATTTCCAATGACCTTCTTGTTCTAATTTCGGAACTAATCCCGCCAAAACCACCGAAGATTTACCACTTCCCGACGCACCAAGCACAGGAATGTAATTGCGGTTCTCAGTCGCTTGAAATAATTCTTTTACAAAAACATCACGCCCAAAGAAAACCTCAGCATCGTTAGGACTAAAGTGATATAAACCGCGATAAGGACAGAGAAGATTATCCTTAGCAACATCAACAGGTTCAGCTTTTACATCTTCTTTATAGCCGAAATAGTTATAGATGATATTGCGATCGCCAATGACCAAACCCTTAGCTTGATCTTCAACAATTGTCTTGAATTTGGAATTCTCTTCAGTCATTTAGATTCTCCAACAACTAAGAGCTAAATGTATTTTTTTGTATATTCCCATCCCCAATTTGCATTCCCTTAACTTCCCCTTGAAAGACTGTATTGTATTTGTCTGATTCTGAGTCTTCAGGTTTTAACTGTTTCAGTAAATCTTGAGCTGCTTGGATAATTTCTCCATCTTTATCGACACCCGCTTCAGTTAATTTCTTTTTGAGCGGTGCTTCATAGGTTTCAGGATCTTTTTCGTGTTCTTCCAACAGCATTTCTGCTATTGGTTCTCCAGCAAACTTGCGCTTAATCAAAACCTTCAAACCATTATAAGCATCTGGGGCGGCATCTCCAGCAGCTTTTGCTGCTCCAGCGACTAATGCAGAGATAATAAGAGAAATCGGTTCCATAACAATATGATCTGTCGTTGTCACTTAAGGAAAATAGCGCTTGTATTATTTCAGTAAATTCACCATATTCATCTTAAGTTAAGATTTAATTGACCTCTCTGAAAAGTTAACAAAAATTAAACATGACAATTAACGGACAAAACTTCCATAACTTTTATTTCTATTAGAATCAGGGTTAGAACTTTCCTTTAGTTGACATTATCTAAAGTTCAGACATACTAGAAGTGAAAAAATAATATATAAAATTGTGCAGTGCGATATTAGATATAAGCCAGCCTTTGCAACTATTTTCGTAACTCTTGATCCAGGCGAAAGTATTACAGCCGAGGCAGGGGCAATGGTCAGTATGGATAGTATGTTGACCATGGAAACCGAATTCTCTGGTGGTTTTTTTCCTGCTCTAGGCAAAAAGTTATTTGGCGGAGAATCCCTATTTGTCAATATTTTCTCCAATAGAACCAGCAGATCCTTGCAAGTAGTCTTAAGTCAACCTGTAGTCGGGGATATTGCAGAAATTGAGCTTCAAGGTAGAGAAATATATTTTCAACCAGGAGCCTATATAGCCAATACCCCTGGAGTAAAAATGGATGTCGGTTGGGCAGGTTTTGCTAGTTGGTTGATGGGAGAAGGCTTATTTAAACTCAAGATTAGCGGTAGAGGAAAAGTATTTTTTGGAGCCTATGGTGGCATTACGAAAAAAACCATCTCAGGTCAATTTATTGTCGATAATAGCCATTTAGTAGCCTATGAACCTGGTATTACCATGGGCATTAAACTTTCAGGTGGTTTACTAAGTTCCCTGACTTCTGGAGAGGGCTTAGTAAACCGCCTTTCAGGTCATGGCGATATCTATCTCCAATCTCGTAGTTTTGATGGTTTATTCCGATTTTTGCGACCGAAAATAGGTAAATTCGGTAATAACCTCAGAGGAAGAAATTCTCAAAGCCTAACGGGAAATAGGGGTCTTGCTAACCTGGTCAATATTGCTAATTTTTTTGATGGACGATAAATCAGGATGGGGTAAATTATGAAGGTTGAATTATTACAACAACCCGATAGCGCGATCGCTTGTGTAACTCTCAACGCAGGGGAAGAAGTTATCGCCGAAGCAGGAGCAATGGTGGCCATGGATGCGACGGTCTCAGCCAGTACTACTCTCAGACAAGGTCGTTCTGGTGGCATGCTTTCTAGTATTGGACGAGTATTGGGTGGAGAGTCATTATTTTTAAGTGTATTTCGCTCGGGAAAAAACGGCGATGAAATCTGGTTAGCACCAAAGCTGGTGGGAGATTTACTCATCTATGAGATGACAGGACAGGATTTGATTGTCCAGTCGGGTTCCTATTTAGCTTGTAGTTCTAGTATCAATATTGATTTAGGTTTTCAAGGATTGCGATCGCTGTTCTCAGGAGAGTCAATTTTTTGGCTAACTATCTCTGGTTATGGGAAGGCATTGATAACCTCTTTCGGTGGAATTTACGAAATAGATGTTGACGGGGAATATATTGTTGACACAGGCCATATTGTTGCTTTCGAAAAGAGCCTTAGTTTCAGTATTAACAAAGCAGGCTCAAGTTGGCTCGGAGCATTTCTTGGTGGAGAAGGTTTAATTTGTCATTTTAGAGGCCGAGGTAAAGTTTATTGTCAAACCCATAGTCCACAAGCATTTGGTTCCTTTGTTGGTTCTCGCATGCCTTCTCGTTGATTGAGTAATGAGTAATAAGTAATAAGTAGGAAGTAATAATGAAAAATGATATTCCCTATAGAATAGAACATTCTCCGGCCTATGCTTCTTTGATATTAGATGTGCCGAGTAATCAAACAATATTGGTTGAAGCTTCTGCAATGGCAGCGATGGATGTTTCTTTGGAAATGAAATCTAAAATACGAGGTAGTCTGCTCCAGGGAGTAGGTCGAATGCTTGGTGGCGAATCATTATTTATTAATGAGTTTACGGCATTAGGACAAAGCGGAGAAATTTATATTTCCCCTGGAGTTCCTGGAGATATTGCCCATTATTATGTAGAAAAAGGACATAACCTGATGGTGCAATCTGCGGGTTTCGTTGCTTGTAGTTCTGGCATTGAAATTGATACTCAGTTTCAAGGGTTTAAAGGCTTTTTTAGTGGAGAATCTTTATTCTTATTAAAAGCTACTGGACAAGGAGATTTTTGGTTTAGTTCCTATGGTGGCATACTTGAAATTGAAGTATCAGAAAATTATATAGTTGATACTAGCTATATTGTTGCTTTTGAAGATAGTCTTAACTATAATGTGGAATTTATTGGCGGACTTTCCTTTAATAATTTATTAACTGGAGTCTTTGGAGGAGAAGGTTTAGTCTGTCGTTTTAGTGGTCGTGGTCGCCTATGGATTCAAACTCGCGCGATTAATCCTCTACTCAATTTTTTACATCCTTTTCGTCCTGTTAGCAGTAGTAATTAATCATATAAATACTAGCTTATTTTTTTGTTCTTAGATAAATTATATTTCGACTAAAATACAATTTAATTTCATTGTTTCTACTTATATGCTTAGTGTTTATTCTTAAGCAGAATTTCGGTTGTCGCTCAATAAATAAACAATCATAATTGTTTTAAATTGTCTGTTTTAATTTCAGGGACCAAAGATATTTGTCGAAAATTAAAACATATAGATAAAAGCAAAAAAAATTTACCTAAAACTGGTTTGAGATAGAACTATGGATATCAATACTTTAAGCTTACAGGGAAATAAATCTTCTGCTATTTCTGATGTTTTATTACAGTTAGAAAATTTTAATACTGATAGCAATTCTGTTAATAATGATAATTTTGTTGCTGTTAATCAAGACTTACTTATATTCGATGAAAATATTGGGAGAGTTGCCGTCAGAATTACTGCCCATGATATTAATGCTTTGACGCCTTTTCTCGATAATGTAGGATTTGAAACACTTGGCAGTGCTCCAGAACATCATCTAATAGAGGGATATGTTCCCGTTGAGAATATATCCCATCTCGAAGCCTTAGCGGATGAAGGTCTCATAATGGGGGTAATTCCTGTCTATAGACCAGTTACCAATGTAGGGCTTACAGACAGCCAAGCAGACTTTGTCCATGAAGCAGATAGAGTGAGGGCAGCTTTGCCTAATGGCTTTGAGGGCACAGGGCAAACGATCGCGGTATTTAGTGATAGCTATGATGTTTCGGGTGACGGTTCGGAAGCAGCGGATATTGCATCAGGTGATTTACCAACGGGAGTGAATGTCTTACAAGAATTTACTGGGACTGGGATTGATGAAGGAAGAGCAATGCTCCAACTAATTCATGATTTAGTACCGGGCGCAGATTTAGTTTTTTCCTCATTCTTTTTTGGCGAAGCTAATGCGGCTCAACAAATTCGTAATGCAGCAAATCCTGCTATTGGGAATGCTACTGTTTTAGTTGATGATATCGGCTTTTTAACATCACCCTTTTTTCAAGATGGCATAGTAGCTCAAGCTGTCGATGAAGTAGTTACTAATGAAGGGGTTACCTATTTTTCCTCCGCTGGCAATTCTTCTGCTAATTCCTATGAATCTACCAATATTAACTTCACACCAGACTCAGGAGGAGGTTTTTCTAATAGTTTTTACGACTTTGACTTCACTGCTGGAGTTGATAGTAGGCAAGAAATTATTTTAGCGCCCAATCAAACTTTTCGTGCCACTTTGCAATGGGACGACCCATACTATACTGCTAATGGGGTCGACACTGATTTACTCTTTGGACTTATAGATAGTAGTAATATTGTTTATGCGGTCGCAGATGAAAATAATATTGCCAATCAGACTCCCTTTGAGTTTTTAAATTATACCAACACTACTGGAGCCACTCAAACCCTTGAAGTAATAATTACGAAAGAAGCCGGTCCAGATCCTACTCGTTTAAAATATATTAATGTTCGTAATCACAATCCCACAGAATATGACACCAACAGTTCTACGGTTTTTGGCCAGAATTCGGCAACTAATGCTCAAGCTGTAGCAGCGCTCCCTTTCTTTGATCAAGATACTCCTGAACCTTTCACTTCTGAAGGACCCACTACAATTATTTTTGATCCTAATGGAACTCGGAAAACTACGCCAGAGATTAGGCAAACTCCTGATATTGCCGCGATCGATGGCACGAATACAACTTTCTTTGGTGACGATATTCTTGACGATATTCTCGAAGATGCGGATACTTTCCCCAATTTCTTTGGAACTTCGGCGGCCGCTCCTCACGCAGCAGCAGTTGCCGCGCTGATTCAACAAGCTAATCCAAGTTTTACGCCCCATCAAGTTTATGATCGTCTGCAATCTACAGCAAAGGATATTGCTCCGGTTGGCTTTGATAATGTAACCGGGTTTGGTTTGATCAACGCTTATGATGCCATTTTTGGTCCACCAGTCCCGGCGTCTCTACCTTTTGTCGAAAATTTTAATAATGGTGATTTGCCTCTGGCCTTTGAGACCAATAGCACTACTTCTGGCAGAATCCAGGTTACTAGTGATTTCAGTCCTTTAGGAGCTAGGCAACTTACCTTAGACAGTTCGGCAGAAGGTTTTGGTCTATCTCTTAATGAAGCAATTCTCCATCTTGATACTACTGGTTTTACCGATGTTCTACTAAGTTTCCAGCAAAAGGAATTTGGTGACGAAGACGATGTTATGCCTACGACTTTTGTCGGTTCTAATAATTCTGATGGTGTCGCGCTTAGCGTTGATGGCATAAACTGGACTAGATTAGTTAGTCTAACAGGTACTAATTCTCTAAGCTCATTTCAACTTAATTCCTTTAATTTAACTGCGATCGCTACCGCTAATGGTTTAACTCTCGGTTCTGATGTTCAGATTAAATTCCAACAATTTGATAATTTTCCTCTGACTCTTGATGGTTTTGCCTTTGATAATATTTCTGTGACTGGCACTCCTATTAGTACCTGTAATCCTACATCGGGAGATGATGATCTCACATCCTGCGCAACTCCTGAAGCTGACATTGTTAATGGAAGGGCAGGGGATGATACTTTAGTCGGTGGCAATGGCAATGATACTCTTCTCGGAAAAGGCGGTTCCGATCTCATTTCAGGAGGAAATAATAATGACAGATTAGTGGGCGGAAATGGCAATGATACTCTTGTCGGAGGAGCTGGCCCTGATATTCTTTTTGGCGAAAATAATAATGACAGATTAGTGGGCGGCAACGGCAATGACACTCTCATCGGCGGAAACGGTGCCGATCGCCTTTTTGGCGAAAATAATAATGACAGATTAGTGGGCGGCAATGGCAATGATACCCTAGTCGGAGGAGCTGGCCCCGATATTCTTTTTGGCGAACATAATAATGATAGATTAGTGGGCGGCAGTGGTAGTGATACTCTCATCGGCGGCACCGGTTCCGATATCCTTTTGGGAGAAACTAACAATGATAGATTAGTTGGCGGCAATGGCAATGATACTCTCATCGGCGGTACCGGTTCTGATATTCTTTTTGGCGAACATAATAATGATAGATTAGTGGGTGAGAATGGAAATGATACTCTCGTCGGCGGACTTGGGTTAGATACATTGATCGGGGGAACCGGCAGCGATCGCTTTAGGATAGCATCTGCCCCCACTGCTAGTCGAGACATTATTCAAGATTTCACAGATGGAATTGACTTTTTGGACTTAACTGGAAGTCTTGGTTTTAGTGATCTGACAATTAATCAAAATGGAACCAGCACTAATATTATTGAAACTGCAACTAATCAGATCTTAGCTGTGTTGCAAAATACTGACGCAGACGATATTACTCTGGCTGATTTTGTGTAAGGATATTTTTCAATAAATTTGGAATCACTTCTTATCCAAAACAAACTAAAATCTTTACCCAAAAAAGTTAGCTTTATAGCTTGGTACTTTGATAAATTCTACAAAAATATCAAGCTATAATTCTTGACTAAAAATAATTTTATAGATTAATAATTAAAGATGACTCTTAACAGTTTAAGCTTACAAGATAACAATTCTTCTGCTGTATCTAATGTTTTGCTTCAGTTAGCAGAAAATACTGATAACAATTTTGACAATAGTGATAATATTTCTAATGACTCATTAGCTTTCAGTACTAACTTACTCCTAGTCGATGAAACAATTAACAGAATAGCTGTTAGAATTACAGCTGAAGATATTGATATATTGTCGCCTTTTCTCGATAATTTAAAGTTTGAAACTATTGGTAGTGCACCTGAATATCATTTCATCGAAGGCACCATTCCCTTGAATGCTTTATCTAATCTTGAAGTCTTAGCAGAAGAAGGTTTAATCATGGGAGTACTTCCTGTCTATAAACCTATTCTCTATGTTGGCGATACTGATAGCCAAGCTGACTTTGTTCTAGAGGCGGATCGGGTTAGAAAGGCTTTGCCCATTAGCTATGATGGCACGGGACAAACGATCGCGGTATTTAGTGATAGTTATGATATCTCAGGCAATGGTTCAGCCGCGACCGATATTGCATCGGGAGATTTGCCAACAGGTGTAACTATCTTGCAGGAATATACTGGGACGGGCATTGATGAAGGTAGAGCGATGCTCCAGTTGATTCATGATTTGGCTCCGGGAGCAGATTTGGTTTTTTCTTCGTTCTTTTTTGGCGAAACTAATGCCGCCCAACAAATTCGTGATGCAGCTATTGGTGATGCTGATGTCTTAGTTGATGATATTGGCTTTTTAGTTTCTCCTTTTTTCCAAGATGGTATAGTGGCTCAGGCGATCGATGAAGTGGTGACTAATTATGGAGTGACCTATTTTTCTTCGGCGGGAAATTCTGCTGATCATTCCTATGAATCAACTGATATTAACTTTACGGACGATTCGGCAGGAGCTTTTTCTGATATTTTTTATGACTTTGACCTGACAGCAGGGATTGATAGTCGGCAAGAGATTGTTTTAGAAGCTAATCAAAGTATCCTCGCCACTTTGCAATGGGATGACCCTTTTTATACTGCTGATGGTGTTGATACGGATTTACTCTTTGGACTTATTGATAGTAGTAATAATGTTTATGCGATCGCGGATGAAAATAATATTGCCAATCAAACTCCCTATGAATTTTTGGTCTATACCAACAATACTGGAGCTAGTCAAACTCTGGAGATTATAATTACCAAAGTTGCAGGGCCAGATCCCACACATTTAAAATACATTAATTTTCGGCATCATAATCCCACCGAATACGATACCAAAAGCTCCACAATATTTGGTCATGCTGCGGCCACCAATGCTCAATCGGTAGCGGCAATTCCTTTTTTTGATCAAGATAATCCTGAATCTTTTACCTCCCAAGGTCCGACGACGATTCTCTTTGAGCCTGATGGAACCCCTTTGGCTGTGCCAGAAATTAGACAAACTCCCGATATTGCCGCGATCGATGGGACGAATACCACCTTTTTTGGTTCAGATCTTAGTACTGATCTTGATACTTTCCCCAATTTCTTCGGTACTTCTGCCGCGGCTCCCCATGCAGCGGCGGTGGCAGCTCTGATTCAACAAGCAAATCCTAGTTTGACGCCGCAACAAGTTTATGGTCTTTTGCAATCGACAACAGAGGATGCTACTCCCTCGGTTTTTGATAATGTTACAGGTTTTGGTTTGATCAATGCTTATGATGCTATTTTTGGTGCAGTGGTCCCGGCATCTCTACCTTTTGTGGCAAACTTTGACGATGGTGATTTGCCTCTAGCTTTTGAGACTAATACCAATGGAGCGGGAAGAATCGCGGTTACCAATGATTTTAGTCCTTTAGGGGCTCAGCAACTTACTTTTGATAGTTCAGCCGAGGGTGTAGACTCCCTTAATGAAGCGATTCTCTATCTCGATACTACTGGTTTTACGGATATTATACTCAGTTTTGAGCAAAAGGATTTTGGCGATGAAGAGCATCCTATGTCTGCAAGTTTTGTGGGTTCGGAAAATTCTGATGGTGTCGCCCTAAGTGTTGATGGCACAAACTGGTATAGATTAGTTGATTTGACTGGTGTCAACTCGATAAGTTCATTTCAACCCTATTCCCTTGATTTAACCGCGATCGCGGCAAGTCACAGTTTAACTCTGGGTGCGGATGTTCAGATTAAATTTCAACAATTTGACAATTTTTCTATTGCTAATGATGGTTTTGCTTTTGACAATATTTCTGTAACGGGTACTCTTTTGTGCAACCCGACATCAGGAAACGATGACCTCACATCCTGTGC
Source organism: Cyanobacteria bacterium P01_F01_bin.143 (assembly GCA_039190385.1). GTDB lineage: Bacteria > Cyanobacteriota > Cyanobacteriia > Cyanobacteriales > Xenococcaceae > Xenococcus. The sequence goes on from JBCCYD010000052.1 coordinate 19,789, forward strand.
CACATCTGGAGATGACAATATTAATGGACTAGGCGGTGATGATAGTTTAGCTGGGGGGAACGGTAACGATACTCTGATTGGGGCAAATGGTAATGATTTACTTAATGGTCAAAATAATGACGATAGTTTAACTGGAGGAAATGGCAATGATACTGTCAATGGAGGAAATGGAGTCGATGTTATTTGGGGCCAAAATGATGATGATAGTTTAACTGGGGGGAATGGTAATGATACTCTCAGTGGAGGAAATGGGGTCGATGTTATTTTGGGCAACAATGATGATGATAGGTTAATCGGCGGAGATGGTAATGACACACTCAATGGAGGAAATGGGTCTGATGTTATTTTTGGGAGCAATGATGATGATAGGTTAACTGGGGGAAATGGCAATGATACTCTCAATGGGGGAAATGGTATCGATGTTATTTGGGGTCAAGATGATGATGATAGATTAATCGGTGGGGATGGCAATGATACTCTTGGGGGGGGAATTGGTGCTGATATTCTGTTGGGGAATAATGATGATGATAAGTTAATCGGCGGAGATGGGGATGATACTTTAGTTGGCGGTTTGGGTTTAGATACTTTATCTGGAGGCACAGGCAGCGATCGCTTTAGGTTGGAATCTACCACTACTGATAATCGAGACATTATTAAAGATTTTGCTGATGGAACTGACTTTTTGGATCTAACTGGGGGACTGGGTTTTGGTGATCTGACAATTACTCAGGATGGAACTAAAACTAATATTATTGAAACTGCAACAAATCAGATTTTAGCTGTTTTGAACGGTATAGATGCAGTTGATATTACTCTGGATGATTTTGTCTAGATTTACGCGATCGCATTTCTATTGCATGTTTGTTGAAATATATCAGCAAGGATGTTAGTTACGATCGCGGAGTGTGCAGTAGAAAATAATCTGATTTTTGATTCTTAGCCATGACTTGCGCGATCGCAGAGATAAGGCGCGATCGCATTGCCGTAATCAATACATTTCTTCATTGACTTTAAACAATTATAAAACGATTACGACCCTGTTTTTTAGCTTCATAGAGAGCATCATCTGCCATTTTAATCAGGTCATGTGGATGATCGGTTTTATCTCTCATAAAACTAGCAATTCCTATACTTAGAGTCACATAAGATGCAATCTCAGATGTTTCGTGAACAAGATTAAGATTACGAATACTTTTAATAATTCCCCGAGCTACGATCGCCGCATTAGTAGCATCAGTATTAGGAAGAATTACGACAAATTCTTCTCCCCCATAACGCGCTACTAAATCTCTAGATCGGGTTACTTCAGTAGCAATAGTCTTCGCCACTAATTGTAGACATTCATCTCCTGCTTGATGCCCATAGGTATCATTATATTGTTTAAAAAAATCAATATCACACATCAGTAAAGATAACGTTGCGCCTTTTCTTTGGAGAAACTTCCATTCTGATTTTAATGTTTCATCAAAATTACGACGATTTGCTACTTGAGTTAGACAATCAATAGTAGCTAATTTGCTCAGAGATAATGTTTTTTTCTGTACTTCTTGTTGAAGCAGAGTATTATAATTACGTAGATAACTA